>JAESUK010000208.1 GCA_016763095.1 Alphaproteobacteria bacterium | reverse complement strand
GCAACTGGTCTTGAAGATGCCTATGCAACAATTTCATATAAAGCATCTGACATTCACCCATTCGTAGACGGTACAAAAGTAACTGCGACATACCACAAGTTTGATGGTGATACGACGGGAGACTATGGATCAGAACTAGATCTATCTGTTGGAAAATCATTTGCATTAACGGATCACGGACAGCCATTTAAGTCTTTAAATGTTGCCGTGAAATATGCAGACTATAATGCAGATGACGCACCGTTCACAGATACACAAAAAGTGTGGTTCCAAGTGGGTGTTAAGTTTTAATAGAATAACTATTGTGTAGTTAAAGAAATATAGGGAGTGTTTAAATATGCTTCCTATATTTCTATTTTATCTATAGGGGTGTCATCATGGACGTATCCGCGTTACTTACTAAATATGATATGCCCGTACCGAGGTATACAAGTTACCCAACTGCGGTACATTTTAATCACAACGTTTCACAAAATGAATATGCAAACTGGTTAGGGGCATTAAGTACGGACAAACCTGTGTCCTTATACGTCCATATCCCTTTTTGTCATATCCTTTGCCATTATTGTGGCTGCCACACAAAGGTCGTAAATAGCTATAATCCAGTAAAGGCATATGTTCAGACGCTCGTAAAAGAAATCCATCTTGTCGGTAAGAAAATGACAGGAACGGTTTCTATATCCCAAATGCATTTCGGCGGCGGCTCGCCTAATTTATTGGAAGCAGAAGACCTCAAAGATATCCTCGACGCATTAAAGCAATATTTCTCATTTGATGAAAATACGGCAATCGCGTTGGAAGCTGATCCACGCTTGTTGGATGAAAAGAAGATTGATGGATTAATTCAAAATGGAGTGACGCGTATAAGTTTAGGTGTGCAAGATTTTGATCCAAAAGTTCAAGAGGCCGTTAATCGTATCCAGCCATTTAAAAAAATAAAAGAATGTGTTCAAAGCCTACGCAACGCAGGGATAGAGCAACTCAACTTTGATCTGATGATTGGGCTTCCGTTGCAGACAGTTAAAAGCATAGAAAAAAATGTTGAGCTTGCTGTTTCATTATCACCAGATCGCTTTGCTGTTTTCGCTTATGCGCATGTGCCTTGGATGAAAAAACAACAAAAGTTACTAGAGAAATACCCTATGCCAGAAACACGCGAACGCTTTGATATGGTGGCATGTGTGAAGCGTGGTCTTGAAGCGTCAGGATACCAAGCAATTGGAATAGATCATTTTGCAAAGAAAGAAGATAGCTTGTTTCAACATTTGGAACACAAGACATTGCGCCGTAACTTCCAAGGCTATACTGACGATCAAGCTGAGAGCATTATAAGTTTTGGACTATCGTCCATTACATCTTTTCGCGGTGCATATGTGCAAAATACAACGGATGCACCGACATATAGATCATCTATCGAAGCGGGTGCGTTTCCAATTACCCGAGGTGTTGTGCTGGGCGATGAAGATATTGTTCGTCGTTCTGTGATTGAACAGATTATGTGTGGATACAAAACAGATGTTTCGGTATATCCAGAATTACAACAAACGCTCAAAGAATTTCAGGAAGACGGTCTGATTGATATTGATGGTAGCTGTATATCCATCACAAAGGAAGGTTGGCCCTTTGCCCGTATTGTAGCCTCATCATTTGATGGGTATTTTGAACCCAAAGAGGGGCAACACGCCAGAGCGGTTTAGTTGAGGCGTCTAATCTTTCTTCAGATCTGCGCAAGGAAATTCAAACGAGCACGCGCGACACGCATAATCAGAGAGTTGCTGAAGATTATCAATTTCAATTGTTGCACCTTTAACACGGATTTTAGTATCCTTTTTTAATCGCTTTAATGCGCGCGAGAATGTCTCGGGTTTCATTCCAAGTTTTGCAGCGACAAACATCTTATCGTATGGAAGGTGTATGTTTGTTTTCCCAAGCTTTTCTTGGTCGACGAGACGAAGCATAAAACATCCTATACGCTGTGATGCGTTTTGTAATGATCGATGTTCGATCTCTTTATCTTTAAGCTGGCGAATACTCGCGTTATAAAAAAGAAGTGTTTTTACAAATTTAGGGTTGTTATCAATCTCAAACTGCAAAAGAGAAAGAGGGATGGAGATGATATCCGACGCCTCGATGGCCTCAGCACTATAGGTATAGATATTATCTTGGAATAGCGCCGCCTCACCAAATGTCTGCCCAGAGGTAACCATGTCTACAACGGCTTGTTCGCCATCGAGCGTTTCTCGGAATAGTTTCACCCAGCCATTTTTTACAAGGAAGAACCGCTTTGCCTGATCTTCATGAACAAAAAGAATTTTTCCTTTCTTGTAATGTGTCATAGAGCCCTTTGCGGCAATCTTAGATATAAACGCATCGCTAGAATCTCTGAACAATATAGAGTCTTTGATGGCTACTTGGAGTTGGTGGTCTGTCTTCATTTTAATATATCCGAATTGTGTTACTTGTCTTTCCTCTATTGAAAATAAGGGGGGAATTTTCTATTTGAATTGACAAAGGTCAAGGAGTGGCTTTTTATTCCCCTTTAATACTTCTAATATAAAACAATAAGAAGAAAGTTTTATACGAAAACATGTGGATACCACATATCTTAGAATCCATCGGCGGATGCTTTAATGATATCTCGCTGTCAAAAGGATTACCTTTAAGTCTGTTTCTTGCAGGGCTTGTTGGTGGGCTTACGCATTGCGTTGCAATGTGTGGACCTTTTGTGATGTCACAATCAGGAGACGTGAAAAAGCTAAGTCACGCAATACTCTTACCATATCATTTGGGACGCATAACCACATATATCACGCTTGCGGTTCTCTTAAGCTCAATATTGAATTTGGCCTTTTTGTTCTTACCTATACGTTCCTTCGTCATCGCGCCGATTCTGTTTACGGCAGGCACAGTTTTCTTTGTGAGTGCTTTTCCAGTGTTGGGAAAACTATTCCCGTGGACACAACATGTTAGGGTTTCTGTACCGTATGCATGGGTTTCAAAAGGCTTTGCAAAATTATCAAAAGGCGAAGGACACATTCGGAAATATTTTATGGGGATTCTTCTCGGTTTTATGCCTTGTGGGCTGGTTGTTTCTGCCATTATGGCATCGGCGACAGCACCCAATATATTCGAGGCAGGATTTGCCATGGCAATGTTCGGATTCGGGACCATGCCCGCATTAATATTCTTGGCATTTGGGGGGCAATTGCTTAAAGTGAAGTTCCCTCTGGTTATGCATAGAGTAACACAGGTTTTAATGGTTTTGAGTGGTGTTTGGTTGTTCGCTCTGGCTGGAATGGTATTGGTATAAGGAAGACATGATGAACACAGATACAGTAACGAATTCGCAAGAAAGCGTTGAGTACAATTACGATGTTGTAAAACTTTTTGTAATTGCAACGTGCTTCTGGGGTATCATCGGGATGGCCGTAGGTGTTTTTATTGCGTTACAAATGGCATTCCCCGCGTTCAATTTAGAACCATATTTAACGTTCGGGCGCTTACGGCCTCTACATACATCAGCAGTTGTTTTCGCCTTTGGAGGAAACGCCCTGTTTGCAACAAGTTATTTTGTGGTGCAAAGAACATGTCGCGCAAGATTGTGGAATGACAAACTCGTATCCTTCACCTTCTGGGGCTATCAAGCCTTTATCGTAATAGCGGCCCTTGGTTACGTCCTTGGGGTAACACAGGCCAAAGAATATGCTGAACCTGAATGGTACGCCGATATATGGCTAACAATTGTGTGGGTTTCATATCTATTGGTTTACATGATGACGATTGTGAAACGTAAAGAGCCTCATTTGTATGTGGCAAACTGGTTCTTTTTATCTTTTATTATAACCGTTGCTGTCTTGCATTTAGGGAACAATATCCAAATTCCCGTAGACTGGAGATTTGCGAAAAGTTATTCGGCGTTCTCTGGGGTTCAAAGTGCTATGATTCAATGGTGGTATGGGCATAATGCTGTTGGGTTCTTCTTGACCTCTGGCTTTTTGGGTATGGTGTATTACTTCATCCCTAAACGTGCGGAACGTCCTGTTTATTCATACCGTCTATCTATCATTCACTTTTGGTCTTTGATCTTTATCTATATCTGGGCTGGACCGCATCACCTACATTACACAGCGTTGCCTGATTGGGCGCAAACATTGGGCATGACGTTCTCTATTATTCTTTGGATGCCAAGTTGGGGGGGGATGATTAACGGAATGATGACCTTGTCTGGTGCATGGCATAAGTTACAAAAAGACCCTGTCTTACGCTTTATGATTGTCGCCTTGGCATTCTATGGGATGAGTACATTTGAAGGTCCGTTAATGTCGATCCGTTCCGTGAATGCGCTGTCACATTATACGGACTGGACAATTGGTCACGTTCACTCTGCGGCACTTGGGTGGGTTGGGTTTATTACCTTTGGAGCGTTGTATTACCTTATTCCTGTTTTATGGAAACGCAAAGAAGTGTACTCTCTTAAACTTGTAAACGTCCATCTTTGGATTGCAACGATCGGGATTGTTCTTTATATCACCGCAATGTGGGTGTCTGGCATCATGCAAGGCTTGATGTGGAGAGCATACGATGATCTTGGCTTCTTAAGTTATTCATTTGTTGAAACTGTGGTTGCGATGCATCCGTTCTATGTGATCCGTGTCATTGGTGGACTATGCTTCCTCGCAGGAGCGATTATCATGGTGTACAACTTCTATCGGACAATTAAAGGTGATGTCCGCGCAGGAGAAGTAGACAAAGATGGTAATCCGCGTGAAGCGCAAACAACAATTACACAAACGCGAATAGCTGGGTAAGGGAAAGCATATTATGAACTTTGTAAAAAAACATGGTGTACTAGAGCGTAACTCTGTCCTTTTGTTGATAGGCATTATTATCGTTATTTTGATTGGTGGAATTGTTGAAATTATTCCTTTGTTCAGAAAAGAAACAGTGATTGAGCCTGTTGATGGTATGCGACCATATACGCCTCTCGAGCTAACGGGTTACAATATTTACATCCGTGAAGGGTGCTATAACTGTCACTCACAACAAATTCGCGCGCTTCGTGATGAAGTTGTCCGCTATGGGCATTACTCTTTGGCAGCGGAAAGTATGTACGATCATCCATTTCAATGGGGATCAAAGCGGACAGGACCTGATTTGGCGCGTGTGGGTGGAAAATACTCTGATGAATGGCATAAAGGACACATGATAAATCCTCGTGACCTTGTGCCTGAATCCATTATGCCGACATACAGTTTTTTGATGAACAATGAAATTGATGCACACAACATGTATCGCCACTTAAAAGCATTGCGTGTTGTTGGTGTTCCATACTCGGATGAAACGGTTGAATGGGCAGGAAAAGATGCGCTTGTTCAGGCAACGGGAGAGCCACGCGTTGATACAACAGGCTTGCTGGAACGCTATGAGAAAAAGTGAATGCCCGTGACTTCGATGGTCAACCGCATATCGTCTCCGAGATGGATGCGTTGATCGCATACCTTCAAGTGTTGGGAACAATGGTTGATTTTAAATCCACAAAAGGCGTGGAAGTAGAAGAAAAAGGAGAAGTGTAATGATGGATTTTCTATCTCAGAATGCAAATGCAGGGATGATAGGACTACTGTTCTTTTTCGTAATTTTTGTAGTTTTTGTCTCGTGGTTGTTTAGACCCGGCGCAAAAGAAGAATACAAACAACACGGTGAAATTCCTTTACGCAAGGAACAAGCAGAGGTGAGGCAAGATGACTGAACAAGATAACAAACACAAGATCGAGGTTGATAAGCTTTCTGGTGTGGAAACAACAGGGCATGAATGGGACGGTTTGAAAGAACTTAATCATCCGCTTCCGCGTTGGTGGCTCTGGATATTATACGTGTCTATTATTTGGTCTATTGGTTATTGGATTGTTTATCCATCATGGCCAATTCCTGGGGGAGCAACAAAAGGAACATCTGGTGAGACACAGTTTACCGCGTTGAAAAGAAGTCAAAATGAGATTTTTCTTAGACAACAGGTTTATCTTAACAAATTTGAAGGGGCCTCTTTTGAAGCTATCATGAATGATCCAGAGCTATATGCTTTTGCGATGGCAGGTGGACGCGCTATGTTTAAAGACAATTGTGCAACATGTCATGGAACGGGGGCATCAGGTGGGAAGGGTTATCCAAACCTAAACGATGATGATTGGTTATGGGGCGGGTCGTTAGAAGAGATTCATGCAACATTGCTACATGGTATTCGCTCAGGTGATGAAGATGCTCATGTGTCTCAAATGCCTGCATTCGGGAAAGAGAAGCTCTTAACCTCAATCGAAGTAAATACTCTTACAGATTATGTTCTTGCGATGTCATCACGAGACCAGGAAAAACCTGCGATGGATACTTTGGCAGGCCATAAGCTATTTCAAACAAACTGTGCGTCTTGTCATGCGTCAAATGGGCAGGGTGACAGAGAGTTTGGGGCTCCAAACCTTACCGATGGTATCTGGCTTTATGGTGGAGAACGAGGGGATGTGTATGAGACGATCTACAATTCCCGCGCAGGTGTAATGCCCGCATGGAAAGACAGATTGGACGAGAACACACTTCGTCAACTTGCCGTTTATGTTCATCAACTAGGTGGCGGTGAAGAGACGCGTGAGAAGCCAATACTCATCGCCGTGCCTCAGGAAAATGATGAAAAAGATACTACACCCGTAGATGGTGAGGAGGAAAGAAAGCCTCAAGGAACGGATAATGAGTGATGACTCAGAAGATATTCAGTTATTTAAGAAGCAAGAAAATATTTATCCAAAGCGAGTTTCAGGGTTATTCCGTAATTTAAAGTGGATTGTGATGGGCGTTACCCTTGCGATCTACTATCTCACGCCGTTCGTCCGCTGGGATAGAGGCGAACACGTCCCTAATCAAGCGGTTCTCCTTGATATTGTAAATGGGAGGGCTTATTGGTTTTGGTTTGAGCTATGGCCTCAAGAGGTTTATATCCTAACGGGAATACTTGTTCTCGCGGCGATTGCACTGTTCTTTGTCACAAGCCTTTTTGGTCGTGTATGGTGTGGTTATTTGTGTTTCCAAACGGTTTGGACAGACCTCTTTGTATGGGTTGAACGTATTATTCAGGGTGATCGTAATAAAAGAAAAAAATTACGGGAAGGACCTTGGACATGGAAGAAAATCTATAAGCTCGCAATCACACATTTTTTATGGATCGTAATTTCTTGGTTTACCGCAGGGTCTTTTGTTCTCTACTTTACCGATGCTCCTACGCTTGTTCGAAGCTTTATTGATTTAAATGTATCGACCACGGTTCTTGGGTTTATTGGTGGGCTAACCTTTTCAACATACCTTATGGCAGGGTTTGCACGTGAACAGGTCTGTACCTTCATGTGTCCTTATGCGCGGTTCCAATCTGCGATGTTTGATAAAGACACGCTTATCATTGGATATGATGTAAAACGAGGCGAGCCGAGAGGAAAACACAAAAAAGGCGAGAGCTGGGATGATAAGGGACACTGCATAAGCTGTACGGCGTGTGCGCAAGTCTGTCCGATGGGAATTGATATTCGAGATGGTTTACAAATGGATTGTATCGCGTGTGGTCTATGTATCGATGCATGTGATGACATTATGGACAAGGTTGATTTGCCACGAGGCTTGATCCGCTATGACACCGAAAATGGTTTTGAACATGGCGCGAATGCGGAGTCAAAAACAAATGTTATTTTCAGACCAAGAACTGCATACTATTTGGCGATATTGTCGGTCGTTTGTATTATTGTATTTTATGCGTTATTCGCACGTTCAATGTTAGAAATGACGGTGCTTCATGACCGAAATCCAATTTTTGTGCAATTATCAGGGGGTGATATTCGAAACGGGTATGAAGTTAAAATCCTAAACAAAACACATGACCACAGAGAATATACTCTAGGTGTTGATGGCGTTGATGGTGCAGAAATAAGTGTAAACACGGCAGGGAATATTAATGAGAACACTCTGGTTGTTCATGCCAACAGTGTTGGGCAATATCGTATTTTTGTTCATGCGCCGATAAAGCCAAGTCAGCCCCATGATATTATCTTTACAATCACGGACAATGAAGATGGTACAGCGTATGAATATAAAAGTGTGTTCATTAGTAAGAGACCATAAGGTAGAATAGCATGGAGCAAATATGATGAGTCAAATTATGGAAGAACAAAAAGAAAAAAGTAGAGCGGGTGCTGTTGTCCTCTGGGGCTTGATTGCCTTTTTCATCACCTTTGCGAGTGTTGATATGTACTTCGTATATAAGGCCGTCTCCACACATTCTGGAATTGTAACGGAAAACGCCTACGAAAAGGGGCTTGCGTATAATCAGGTTATTGAGCAAGTCAAAATACAAAAGGCCTTGAATGTAGAGTCAAATATCACATATGAAGAAGGTGTGTTAACAGTAACACTTCGTGATAAATCCCATGCACCGATACTTGGTGCAACCGTGACGGCGAAACTTGTCCGCAGTGTGCACGGCGGGAGTGATTTTCAGAAACTATTACACCATAAGGGGCAGGGTGTTTATAAAAACAACCTAGACCTTCCATTAAAAGGTGTATGGACAGCTAACTTGGATGTAAAATGGACGCAACAAAAAAAACAGAACCGCTACCAAACGAGCACGATCATCAACAATTGATGAATGCGGAATGCGGATATGCAAGTTTAGTTGATGAGAAGGAAGATGGTACTCAGCAACTTTATTTGTTAATCGGTGGTGTCCATTGTGCGGTTTGTATTCAAAAAATTGAGTCGACACTCTATGCAAATGATATGGTCGAAAAGGCACGTTTGAATTTTTCAACGGGGCGCTTACATATTGCTTGGAAGGGCGATGCTGAGCAAGCAAATATCTTTGCAAAGCAGATTGAGTCCCTTGGCTATAAAGTCTCTCCTTATGATGTAAAGTTGGAAGAAAGTACAGCAGAAAAAGAAAACAAATTCTTACTTGTTTGCCTTGGCGTGGCGGGATTTACAGCAGGAAACTTGATGCTCTTGTCTGTCGGATTATGGGCAACAACGGCGGAAACAATGGGGATGGCTACGCGAGAGTTTATGCATTGGCTGTCTGCTATCATTGCTGTTCCTGCCATTATATTTTCGGGGAGACCGTTTTTTATGTCTGCATTGAAAGTGCTCAAAAAACGCCAAACGAATATGGATGTACCAATCTCGTTGGCGTTGATTCTAGCAACAGGAATGAGCTTGCTTGAAACCTTAAATGGTGGTGAGCATGTGTATTATGATTCCGCCGTTATGCTGATGTTCTTCTTGTTAATCGGACGCTACCTAGACTTTAAAGCACGTCGAACGGCCAAAAGTGCTGCAATGGATTTGATGCAAACCTTGTCAGGTTTTGCAACGGTGCTTGAGGAGGATAAAACAAGGCGTGTTCTTATTCGCGACTTGGATAAGGAGATGCTTGTATCCGTTGCCGTTGGTGAAAAATTTCCCATTGATGGTGTCATAAAAAACGGAACAACAAGCGTTGATACGTCTCTGGTAACGGGGGAAACTCTACCCGTTGAGTTGAAAAGCAACGATCAAGTCTATGCAGGAACAATAAACCTCTCTGCGCCTGTGACGGTTAAAGTGTCTGGCGCAGTTGAAGATTCACTATTGGCTGAAATTGTTAGGATCATGGAGAAGGCAGAGCAAGGGCAAGCCAAGTATGTCCGTATGGCGGATAAAGCGGCTAAGCTCTATACGCCTGTGGTTCATACTTTGGCAATTGCGGCGTTCTTCTTTTGGTGGTTGGGTATGGGGGCAGACTGGCAACAGGCTTTAATGATTTCAGTAACCGTTTTAATTATCACATGTCCTTGCGCCCTTGGTTTGGCTGTACCCGTTGTTCAGGTTTTGGCAACGGGACGCTTAATGAAGCGAGGCGTGTTGGTGAAATCTGGGGATGCGTTGGAACGCCTCGCCAATATTGATACCGTCTTACTTGATAAAACGGGGACGTTGACATGTGGTGCGCCAAAACTGATCGGGAAATATGATGCAGAATCTCTAAAGCTTGCCACCTCCCTCGCACAACATAGCAAGCATCCACTGTCTCAAGCCCTTGTGAATGCGTTTGATGGAAAACTTCTTAATGTTACGGGAATGGTTGAAAAATCAGGTAAAGGGCTTGAGGGGCAATATAAAGGTAAAACCATTCGACTAGGAAGCAGGTCTTGGTGTGGTGATGAAAATTCAGAGCAACATGATGAACTAGAAATTTGGATGAATGTTGATGGTGAAGATCCAGTGCTCTTTCTGTTCAAAGATCAATTACGTAGCGATGCCCCAGATATTATTCAGAAACTAATGCACGCAAATATGGATATTACGTTGTTATCAGGCGATAGAAAGAAAGTCGCAGACAGTATTGCCCAAGAATGTGGTATTCAAAACGTATTAAGCGAGCAAAGCCCTGCGCAAAAATATGAGCATTTAAAAGCCCTAAAGAAACAAGGTCATCAGGTCTTGATGGTTGGGGACGGCTTGAATGACGCGCCGGTGCTTTCTGGTGCTGATGTCTCAATTGCACCAGGAACCGCCATTGACGTGGCTCAAAACGCCGCAGATATAATCTTTATGGGCGAGAAGTTGCACCCAATATATGAAACATACTCAACCGCAGTGTTGGCGCAAAAATTGGTGAAACAAAGCTTCACATTGGCTGTGCTTTATAATCTTGTCGCGATACCGCTTGCCTTTATGGGCATGGTCACGCCATTGATTGCGGCTATTTGCATGTCTGGTTCATCTTTACTTGTTATTGCCAACTCATTTCGTTTAAGGTTGCGCGCATGACAATCTTAATTTTCCTTATTCCAATCGCTCTCTTACTCGGTCTAATCGGTCTAGGCGCTTTTGTCTGGAGCTTGAAATCCAATCAGTATGAAGACTTGGATGGTGCAGCACAGCGCGTGCTACTCGATGATGACGAAGCATAAATTATGTACACTTTTGGAAGGTACTCTAAAACCCCTCATATATAAATGCGGTTAGGAATTAAACAATGAAACTTGAAAATAAAAGTGGAAAACAAAAGTCAGAGCTTTTGATGCCCGCTAGCTCCCTTGAGCGATTAAAAGTATCTGTTCTTTATGGGGCAGATGCTGTTTACCTTGGCACACCTGATATGTCACTGCGCACAAAGTCCAAATTTTCCCTCGAAGAGATAAAAGAGGGCATAGCCTTTGCACATGAAAGAAATGTGCGTGTGTATTTAACGCTTAATCTGTTTACGCATAACAAAGATGTCCCCAAAATTGATGCCTACATTGAAACATTGAAGGACATGAAACCAGACGGTGTGATCATTGCTGATCCGGGTGTGTTCGCTTACGTGAAAGAACGCGCGCCAGAACTTAGCCTTCATATCTCAACACAAGCCAATGTGTGTTCATGGATCACGGTTAATTTCTGGAAAAAACAGGGTGCAGAACTCGTTGTGCTTGCCAGAGAAGTAACCTTTAACGAACTTGAAGAAATTCGTGAGCGGTGTCCCGATGTCCGTCTTGAAACATTTGTTCATGGTGCAATGTGCATGACATATTCAGGGCGTTGCTTGCTGTCTAACTTCATGGCAGAGCGGGGATCAAATCAAGGGAACTGTGCTAACTCATGTCGATGGCAGTACAAAGTTGGGCTTCGCTTGAACGATGGCTCTATTAAAGAACTCAAACTCACAGAAGAAAATATGGAGCTTCTCGAGTTTGTCTTGGAAGAGGGGCATCGCCCCGGTGAGTTCATGCCTATCGAAGAAGATTCCCGCGGGTCGTACATCTTGAATTCAAAAGATATGTGCATGATGCCTAAGCTAAATGACTATCTCCGTATAGGCATTGATAGCCTTAAAATTGAAGGACGCAACAAAAGCCCATATTACTTGGCAGTTGTTGCAGGTGCATATCGCCGCGCCATTGATGATTACTACGAAGCCCCAGATAGTTGGAATCCTCGCCCTTATATGCGGGAACTCGAAACGGTTGGAAACAGAGGATACACAATGGCGTTCCATGATGGTCGCCTGAAAAACTTTGCCCATAATTACGAAAACACCAAGAGCATGGCGTCATGGGAATTTGCAGGAATTATCCGTGAAGTAAGAGACGATGCGTTCATTGTTGAAATTAAAAACAGAATGCAAGCGGGAGAAGTTCTAGAGTTTCTTTCTCCCATTACTTTAGAGCCAACATTACTGCGCCTCTATGAATTTGATATCGTCGGAAGCACGGAGCTGGTTAGTGAAGTTCACGCTGCACCGAAGAAGTTCCTACGTATTCTCTTCACTGCCTTTGATCGTGAGAGTGTTGAAGATTTAAAGAAAAACTTCCCAAAATATTCCATCCTTCGTAAGGAGTCCTCACTGACAGAAGAAGAGTGGGAACGTCTCAAGCTTGATAAGCTGACGCAGAAGGTTGAGCTTGGGCAGGTGTCTGAAGATATATATCCAGAGCGTGTTGAGCGTTTGCAGGAAATGATTAGTGATGAGCTTATGGATCGTCGTTCAAAAACATCTCGCTATGGCGTTGAAGGGTGTTGTGGACGTGGCTGTAACGGCTGTCTGATGTTCTGGAATGACCCCCAATATGCCAAGGCACGCGATATGATGGCAAAAAAGAAGCATGGAGAAATGCTCGACCGGGATATGCGTGAAAAGATATCGTGATATGAACTTGTATGATTATTGACTAGAATCAAGAAAAAACAAAATTATGTTGCGTACTACCTACAAGAGTATAAACTATACCTAAGGTTATATAGTCTGTGAAAAAAACAGACGCGTATTGAACTACCACAAAGCTTGAGAGAGTCAGTTGGGTAGGTCATTTTATTATATTTTTTTTACTTTTAGCTTGTCATGAGCTTATAGAATTTTAGGTACAACAATGACTTATCTCATAACAAAAAACATCACAATTGAATCTAGGCGAACGTCGATCAGGCTTGAGCCTGATATATGGGAGTCCTTGACCGAGATTTGCCATCTAGAAAATACAAAGCAAAGCTACGTTTTTTCAATCGTTAACCTCGGAAAAAAGGAAGAACAATCTTTATCTTCCGCTATGCGTGTCTTCGTAATGAAATATTTTAGAACACGTTTCGAGCAAGTAAATAAACAAGTTAATGCTCAAATTAAACTCAGTGCCTAGCGTTAATATTTAGACTAACCACCACTAATTGCAGGGAAGAAAGACACTGTATCATCATTTGATACGGCTATTTTTTTGAGGTTGTTCTTATCAATAAGTGTGTCATTTCGTGCAATGTATATTTTATCTAATCTCTCAAAAACATTCTTATTTTTAATACTTCTCTCTATAATGGTACTCAATATATCTGAGATAAAGGTCTCTTTATCTATTTGTATTTCTTCACTAGAGACGCCGATAATTTCACTTATCCATGCGTGATATGTAACTTTCATAAGGAAATCCTAACTTCTTGAAATTGTTGTTTAAGCTTATTGATGTCAAGGATATGTATGCGTGATCTATCCGTTGAAATTACGCCATTTTCTCTTAGTTTGCGAAGGGAAACATTTGTTGTTCTTTCTGATAAGGCAAGAAATTCTGATATTCTTTTTTGGTTTATAAAAAGGTTTCTAGATGCTTCTTTTTGACCAAGTTCGTATATTTTTTTAGAAACTTTTTGGTAAGCATCAAGAACGAGCTCGTCTTCAATTTTATCAAAATTATGATGAATAGTTTGACAAAGAAAATCCACAATTTCGAGAGATTTATCACTGTTGAAACGGACAAAATTTTTGAGAATCTGAGAAGTAATACATATAATTTCTGTCCCAGAAGTTGCATAAGCATTGGTCGGGTGTATCCCATTTGTGAAGGCTTCTATATGACCAAAGAACTCATTTCTTTGAAGCTCAGATGTAATATGTTTTTCACCATTTAAGTCGAAAATAGAAAGTTCAACATGCCCTTTTTCAATAATGTAAAAGCTGTCACCTTGATCACCGCGATAAAAGAGATAACCACCTTTCTTATATGTAATTTTTTTTCCTTTTTCTCTTATTTTTAAAAAAATATTATGCATTGTTTCTTTACTCAGTTACTCATTGATCGTCGCCATATGATTGTATCTTCAAATTCAAATGAGGGTAATGTCGGTAGATCATTGTATGTTCGGCAAAGAGATAGTTTATTGAGGAGTTCTCTGGCATCCAATTGTTTTTGACTAACTTTATTTTTCTCTAACCATGTTTGGAACTGAATAAGCTCATGCTTGTTTATTACGTTTATCTCAGAGCATTTTTTGATGATTGTCTGGTAATTTCTTTCTTTGTAAAACAAAATTTTGGCTGTTTTAAGAAATGCTGTTGCAGTATTTATGGTGATAATTTTAGCGTTTAAGGCATGTTCAATTGTATAGCGAATATTAATCATCGCCTCAGATATTTGCGGGTAATTTAGCGCCCTCGGACCGTGGCTAACGGTGACTTCATCATCATCTTGAAGTCGCCCAGTAAGAAAATCGTTATATATGTTTCCAACACCGATCATGCCGTAAGGCTGTAGTTCAGAGGCTCGAAGTGCCCCCATACTTGACGCACCCATGACGTAAACTCCACGGGAGAGAAAATATAAAATTTCTTTGTGCCAAACAGAAACAGTGTTCTCAAAATAACCATCAATGATTGCGATAAGAAAAGATTTTGAATGGTCTTTAAGACGATAAAGATCTCCACCCGATATAGGCGGGAAGACGAACAAGGCATTATCCGGTGCATCGGAGTGCTCAAGATATTCATCTACGCTGTTGAAATTATAAACACACGAATGGACGGATTCATTGTCGATGTCTGCATAGGAAAATGTAGGACCAGTAAATAATAATTGATGCATATCAGGCCACCTTTTTGCTTAAGCGTGCTTCGAGTA
This sequence comes from Alphaproteobacteria bacterium, assembly GCA_016763095.1. GTDB lineage: Bacteria > Pseudomonadota > Alphaproteobacteria > Micavibrionales > Micavibrionaceae > UBA1850. The sequence continues at coordinate 2,880 of JAESUK010000208.1, read as the reverse complement.
CTTTATTTGCACGTCGTCCACAATTCATAACGGAATACCCTGCACCGCCTTCCAAGTGAGGAATGAGAACCTTCACAACGGGGATGCCATAGTGTCTCTTTGTTAAATCGACGGTAATGATTTCTTCAATGCCAATATGCAGAAGCCGTTTTTTTAGTATTGTTCCAATATCATCTGGGTGTTTGATCTCAAAAGATAAAATGTCGGTGTAGTCGGTAAAAGCGGGTTGTTCAACAATACTTCGATGCCACTTGTTGTATTCATCTGAAGAAATAAAGTGGTCATAGTTTGATGTGTGAATATCATCTCGTGCCCCAGCAATAAAGGTAAGTCTGCTTTGTGCTGCTTCCGTCAACGCGCGGGTTAATGCAAGCTCTTTGTTGGGGTGACATCCGAAGCCACTCGCTGGTCTTATCGGGCATAAATCTGGTGGATCTTTAGGGATGATGCGGGCTATAAAACAAGGAATTCCCGTATCACTCGTCATGTCCCATATGCCGACATGCGTATCTGCCGTATAAAATTTTTGAATAAGAGCGTTGCAACTATCAGCGTTAATTGTGCGTAGGTTAATTTTTGTTTGATGTTGAGTATTACTCAGAAACCAGCACGCGTACGCATCGCGTTCAATAAGCTCACACATTGCATGTGCAATGGCTTCGTCTGTTGTATTGCCAGAAGCAAGGCCATTCGATGACTGTAAAAACACATCATCTTGCTTTAACGACCCAGCTCTCATATCAACATGAACGGAAAGGTATGGAACCAATCGTTCTGTATTGGATATAAGGTCTTGTCCTAATATCCACTCTATAGCTTTATGATGGTTTAAATCTTTGCCTTTATACCGAACCAATCCATTATAATCGCATAACGAATATTGCCCACACTCAACCTGATTGATGCTCGCCAAAATGCGCTCTATCTCAATCGTTTCACCATGATGGGACTCTATGGTTTCCATTAAGGCCGATACCTTCGCATGCGCAGGTGATATCCCTTTTCCTTGTGAAATAGAGAGTGAGCGAGAATTTGGACGAAATGCTAAATATACAGGAATGCCAATTTGATCTAAGCCTGTGACATTGGCAAGGCGCGTGATCCCCATATCTTTTAAGTAAGGGGTTATTCTCTTGAGAGTCTCCTCTGGAGAGGTCGCGCGGTAGTCGGGGATATACTGTGCCATAGATGTTAAAGATATCGGGGCACAATCATGAAGGATTGCGTCCCGATATGCTCTTTAGCGGTAGCCACCCCAAAAAGATACGGCGGAAGAGGCATTATCATCAATGCCTTCTATGAGTAGTGTTTCTAGATTATTATCAGTCATAATCTGTCTCCTTTCATTTAAAGACAGTTTATGCGAAAAGAGATAAGAGTTTTACGATCTAGGTCACTCTTTTTTATGAAAATGAATTGGTTTGATATTTTGTGTTAAACCAAAAAAGAATTCTGCTTTATTAAGAAGGCGCGTGGGCTGTGCCTTATCTTGGAAGCCCAGAAGCCCTGTTTTTTCAATCCGTGTAAGATATATTATATTATCTAGTAAAGCACCCATTTGAAGTTCTTGTGCACGTTTACTCGATTCCGCCAATGCACCAACAAATCCTGTGAGAGAACGTTTATAAAATGCTTTGTAGATTGCTTTCGAAAAATACATCCATGCAACATAAGATTCCTGACCAGATGTTTGTGCCTCTTTTATTTTTATATTTATAATTTCAGAAAGTTGTTCTGTATCAAATTGAACCAATAAACTTTCAAGATAGTGCAGATCTGACATACCCCGCTTGTTGCCTTGTAGGGTCGTATTCGTCAAATCATATGCTGTTTTTACGTTTTCAGCACCTTCATCGTAATGCCCAAGATAAAGTTGGCACGCACCAATCATGGACTGGCATTCGATGGCGAACAATGATGCTTTTGTTGTTTTTATAATCTTTTGCACGTCTTGCAAGTAGGTGAGGGCGTCAGATAATCTTCCCAGTAAAAATAATGAATACCCGACATGAACCCCTACAAATATTTTGGTGAATTTGTCAGAGCAACCATGAACAAAGTTTGCTGATAGGTTGCAATATTTAAGGCTTTCATCGTAATTGCCCAATTCGGCGTGACAGATACTATTAATGCTCGTAACACCGGGGTAAAGCATCGGAAACAGCCCAAATTTTTGTTCATATTCTTCTGGTGTGATTTGTTGCTGTATGTTCTCATTGATCGCGAGGGTCTTTAAAAAATGACCAAGCTCTGAATGTATAGACCCATATCGAAATGATGCCGCAATTTCAGCATCATGGATGCCGTGCTGTTGGGCAATATCTATGTTTTTCTGCGCGTGGTTCTTTGCTTCATGTAGGTTACCGAGAACCCAGCTTGATCGAGTTAACGCAGTATATATTTCAAGTTGCTGTTTGACCGTTGTCTTTTCAGAGAGTTCAATAAGTGTATGGGACGTGTTTTCCATGTCTGCATATGATCCAAGGATCACATGCAAGCTTTGAACTTTAACAAAGACATTCGTTGTGCGTGCTATGAGCTTTTCTTTAGAAGAGCATTCAGCTAAATGGTCTAAATAGTATTCATAATATTCTAAAGAAAGTTCGTAATGACCATCTGTATATAATCTGTCTGCAAGCTGTTTTGCGTAAACACCAGCATGCGAATACAACGTCGCGATTGCCGCATGTTTGGTAAGCTTCTCTAAGGTTGTATTGCTCTTGTTTCTATTATAAAAAAAGAATATCACACGGTTGAAATCAAGAATTTCAGAGCGGCTTAAGTTTCGTTGTACAGACTCATAAATAAGATAGTGTTGAAAAGATATTTTCGTGCCAACTAGCTGTATAAAGCCAATGTTTGTTAAGTAATCAAGGTCTT
>JAESUK010000207.1 GCA_016763095.1 Alphaproteobacteria bacterium | reverse complement strand
TTTCACAGCAGTAATAGCAAGCTTTTGAACTTCTTCACCGCCCTTTTGTTGCCCCATACGGATCAACAAATCCTTAGGATCACCAAATTCCTGAATAGAAATAGCGCCGAGCTCCAAAGATGCAAGATCAGAACGAAGTGCCTCTATATCTGGTTGCGTCTCAACACGAACCTCAATAAGCGTTCCTCCTGTAAAATCAATCCCAAGGTTCAGGCCACGCGTGCCAAGCAAGAAGATTGATCCCACAACGATAATAAGTGAGAAGACATAGGCTACCTTACGAAAGCCAATAAAATCTATGTTTGTGTCCGAAGGGACAAGTTTAAGAAGCATTATATTTTCCTATATATCTAAAATCTATATTGTGAGCGTTTTAGGTTTTGATCTCTTCAACCATGTTGCAACAATCAAACGCGTAAGCATGATGGCTGAGAACAAAGAAGTAAGAATACCAATCGTCAACGTCACAGCAAAACCTCGCACTGGTCCACTACCAAATGAGTAGAGGAACAAGGCCGCAATCAACGTCGTCATATTCGCATCAACAATTGTCGACATGGCTTGTTTATAGCCAGAATCAATCGCGGACACCAATGGCCGCCCAGATCGTATTTCCTCACGGATACGCTCAAACACAAGAACGTTCGCATCAACAGCCATACCAATTGTAAGAATAATTCCACCAATCCCCGGAAGAGTTAGCGTTGCTTGCAACCATGACAACACAGCAAAAATCAACGCCATATTAAGCGTCAAAGCAAACGCCGCAAACACACCAAACAAGCCATAGCTCGCAATCATATAAATAAGAATAAATCCTAATGCCAAGCTACCAGCAATCGCCCCTGCTCTCACAGAGTCGCTTCCCAAAGATGGTCCAACGGTACGCTCTTCCATAATAGTAAGTGGCGCAGGCAACGCCCCTGCTCTCAAAAGAAGAGACATATCCGCAGTTTCCTGAACTGTGAAACTACCCGTGATAATCGCAGCGCCACCACATATTGGTCCATTGATACGTGGCGCAGAAACAACTTCCCCGTCCAAAACAATCGCAAATGGATTTCCGCTATTCTTACGTGTTACTTCACAAAACTTCTTCGCACCAATTCCATTAAGGCGGAAACTTACAACAGGCGCACCATCTTGGAATGATGGTTGTGCATTCGTCAGCATATCACCCGTAAGAATATTACGGCGCTTCACAGGAATTGTTCCACCATCAGATTCTTTATTCGGAAGATTAATTGTATCCAACCCACCATTAAAATCGACGAGATGAAAAGAAAGTTTCGCGGTTTTACCAAGAAGGCTCTTCACACGCTCAGGATCATCCAATCCAGGCAATTGAAGAACAATACGTTGATCACCCTGACGTTGAATAACAGGCTCGCTTGTTCCTGTTTCATCCACGCGTCGTCTTACAATCTCAATAGATTGCTCAACAGTCTGGTCTCTAATCTTCTTCAATGCAGCTTCTTCAAAAATCGCCTCAACAAGACCATCCTTTGAGCTTACAACAGCACGGTCATCAATTTTACGGAGTAATTTCCTAGCTTCGGCTTCTTTAGACTCATCTTGAAGCTCAACAAAAAAACCTGTTTCTTTGACACCCTTACGTTTCACACGAATACGTGCTTTACGAAGGTCTTTCTTCGCCTCTTCGAAAAAACTTTCTATCTGCTCTTTTATCACAACGTCCACATCAACTTCCAAAAGAAGATGAGAACCGCCTTGAAGATCTAGCCCAAGATTTATAGTTTCATGGGGAAACCATGACGGCATATTCTTTTCAATAGAGTGACGTGTTTGCTCACTCACAAAGTTAGGTGCAGCAAACAGCACGCCCCATACAGAGACAGCAACAATTAGAAATATTTTCCAACGAGAGAAATGTATCATTATTTTTTAGTCTTTTTCGAAGTAGTTTTAGATTTTGCTTTCTTATCATCATTCGCAGCACCTGCTTGAGGCAACGCTTCGGCATAAGTAGACATCACAGCAGAGCGCAAGATAACAAGTGTTGTACCATCAACCTTGATACTCATTTCATGATCATTGAGAATTTTTTCAACTTTTCCAACAAGTCCGCCTTGGGTCACAATCTTTGTTCCCTTTTTAAGCTCTGAAAGCATTGAGCTATGTTCCTTCATACGTTTTTGTTGAGGACGGATCATAAGGACATAGAACAATAGAACGAGAACTGCGATCAGCCCCATATTCATCATAAAGGCTTCGCCCGCTGATGGTGCATCAATTGCAGCCTCATTTAAAATATCAGTCGCGACTTCTTCCACTTGAGCATAAGCTTTTGAGATAAACATATTCATTCCTTTTTATATAAAATTATGCTCGAACTATAATGCCTCTTTCCACAAAAACAAGGGGCAACACCGCACCAATCCACGGCAATCCACCTAAAAAATAAATCAAGAGCTATTTACTAATATACTGAGAAGGATTAAGCGCCTTTGAACCGCGGCGGATTTCAAAATGAAGCTGTGGAGATTGAACACTTCCTGTTGAGCCTACAGTTCCTATGACCTCACCACGTTTCACCTTAGCGCCCTTCTTAGCCAACATCTTGTCCATGTGGGCATAGGCAGAAACATAACGATCAGCATGTTTAACCAAGATTAAGTTTCCGTAACCTTCAAGTTCATTATCAGCATAAACAATAATACCGTTCTCAGCAGAACGAACAGATGTCCCACGCGGCGCTTTAATGTTGATACCGTCATTATGAAGGCTATCCTTCTTCGGTCCAAAGCGAGAAATAACATCACCGCTCACAGGTCTCATGAAACGAGACGAGCTACGTGGCTCAGGGGTTGCAGAGGCAACATTAGATTTAGCCTTACGTTTCGTATACACAGGCTTCTTATCAGGTCTTTTCGTATTATCCTTTTGTGCCTGACGATCTCCAGTAACATACGTTTGCCCTTCAAATTCATCATCAGACAAATCAATCCGTCCAACAGAAGATGGAACTTGTAATATTTGCCCTGGATGAATTGTGTATGGGGATTGTAAACGGTTCAAGCGTGATAAGTCCGTCACCGATGTCTTAAACAAACGAGAAATTGCATAAAGGCTGTCCTTTGGCTGAACCTTATATGTACTCGGCGCAGGTAATAGCAGGCGTTGCCCCTTTGCAAGCGCATAAGGTGGACGCGATTTATTAAGATCAATCAAGTCACGCAATGGTAAATTATAACGCTGAGAAATGCTCCATAACGTATCCCCAGCATGAACTGTATGGACACCATTACTTCCACCGCCATCACCAACGCCATAGTGATATACACGTACAGAGTTTGTATCATGCGTACAAGAAGCTAGGAATAGAATCAAAAAACCAAATGCTAATTTCATTTTACACTCCAGACGCAACATCAGGTAATAGAGGAACAAACCTTACAGGCATAATATCCTTCATAGCGTAAGTCTTATCCCCTTCTTTACGGTATAGCCTTAACACCTGATCTCCTGACGATCGTTCAATAGGAATGACAAGCAAACCACCGACAGCAAGCTGTTCTATAAGCGCGGGAGGCGCGTTATTCTTTGCGGCAGCCGTCACAATAATACGTTCAAATGGTGCTTGCTCAATCCACCCGAGCATCCCATCACCAACAACTGCTGTAATATTACGAACACCCAAATACTCAAACCGTTTTTCTGCAAGTTCCAAAAGAGGTGCATGGCGCTCTATTGTGTAAAGACGGCGACACAAGGATGCCAACACTACAGCTTGGTATCCAGACCCCGTTCCAACCTCTAACACCTTATGACGATCATTAAGATCCAGTGTTTGCGTCATAACAGCAACGATTTGAGGTTGGCTAATTGTTTGCCCAAGACCAATAGACAGCGCACGGTTCTCATATGCTTGATCTTCAAAATTTTCAGAGACAAATACCTCACGAGGTATTTTCTCAATGGCACTAAGGACATTAATATCACTGATCCCCTGACTACGGAGCCCCATAATCATTCGAATTTTGCGCGTATCCGCTTGTTGTGCCATTTGAAGCAATGCATTGTCCTTAAATATACAGAAAATAAATATTAGAAAACGAATCAAAAAAGATCAATCTTCCTATTCTGTGTCAAAGCACGACTTTTCTCAAGTACTCAGCCGAACTTTACGAATGCAGAGCCATTATAACCACATAAAGTTAGTCATTAGACGCAACACGTTTCTCCAACGCACTCAACGTATCATCCAACACAGTCTGATACTCACTTACATATGACGCCATTTCAAGAAGGTCTCCACCATCCCTAAAGTAGTTTTCAATATCAGCGGAAACACGGGACAGCCTTACAGCACCAATTTGCGCACTTGATGACTTCAACTTATGAGCATATTCAGAAATAGTAAGATAGTTTCGTTTTTCAAACTGTTCTGACACATTTTCCTTATCCTCCTTCGTCGTATTGGTATATTTAATAAGGACAGAATTCGCCGCATCGTCTCCAATCATACCCTTTAATTCCTCATATACATTTTCATCAAAAAGAGGCTCTGCATATTTTTTCATGTCCTCTTGAACAATTTTAGCCACCTCTACGAGCGTGCTCTTTTTATCCGCTCTACTATTTGATTGGCACATATCATTAGAGACCTCAACAACAGACGAATCTGGTATACACATCTTATGAGGAAACCATTTTGCAAGAACATCAGAGAATGTTTTCTTCTTCACAGGTTTTGAAACATAGTCCTGCATACCTGCATCCAAGCATCTATCACGATCGCCCTTCATTGCATTCGCCGTCAACGCAACAATAGGAATGGTCTTTATTTTCTCCTGTGACATTAATTCTTTTATAACTTTAGTCGCCTCAAACCCATCCATCTCGGGCATTTGACAATCCATAAACACCAAATCAAAAGGCAGTGTTTTAAGGATATCAACCGCTTCACGTCCATTCCCAACACACGTAACACTGCACCCCATACGCTCAAGAATACGCTCTGCAATTTCTTGGTTCGCATAATTATCTTCAGCCACCAAAACACGTAAATTTTCAAACTGTGGAAGAACATCACCACGGATAGCACGCATGCTATCAACACTTTTATCCTCCCCTTTATAACGTCCAAGAAGTTTTAAAAGCATTGATTTTAAACGTACGGGATGAATAGGCTTTGAGAGATGATAAACATCATCCATTGCCTCCATCGCTTCACTGGTTTCTGCATCCATATAAGAAGAAATAACAATAGCTGGACTCTGCTGAACATTTTTATTCCGTCTTAACGCCTGCATCAATTTGATACCTGTAATACTAGGCATCAAATGATCCGTAAGGATAATGTCATACGGATGATCGCTAGTATTTGCATCTTCTATATTTGTAAACGCCTCTTCTGGGTCAGAGAAAACAGCTACCTTGGCATTCCAACGCACTAAATAACTTTTTAAAATATCCAGATTAATGCAAACATCATCAATAACAGCAACATATGCCCCACCCAAATCAACATTAAGGTCAATTTTTTTATACTCTTGATCATCAATAGGAAGGATAGTTGTGAACCAAAAATTTGAGCCTACATTCTCTTTACTCTCTACGCCCATACTCCCCTTCATGATCAGCGTTAACTTCTTACAAATAGCCAACCCCAAACCAGTCCCACCAGATTGACGCGTTGTAGAGCTATCCGCTTGTCTGAACCGATCAAAAATAAGTGCCTGCGCTTCTTTTGGTATGCCAACCCCAGTATCCTTCACACTAAATTTTAAGACAGCCTCATGATTTGGTGTCTTTTTTACTAACTCAATCTGAACAAGAATATGCCCTTTACTCGTAAATTTAATAGCATTCCCAACAAGGTTATTTAATATTTGGCGAACACGCCCCTGATCACCAATCACCAGTTCAGGTACACCACTACTCTGCCAAACAGTAAGTTCCACACCTTTATTTTGCGCCTGAATAGCGTGCAAATCAGCAACATCCTCAACAACCTCACACGCTGAGAAACTCAATTGTTCCATCTCCAACTTACCCGCCTCAATCTTTGAAAAATCAAGAATATCATTCAAAATTTGAAGCAGACCCTCTCCTGCACTCACAATTGTCTTCACCCGTGAGGCGTGATGATCCTCAAGCCCCTCATCTAAAAGAAGGTCCCCCATGCCAATGATAGCGTTCATCGGCGTTCTAATCTCATGACTCATTGTGGCAAGAAAATCTCTTTGCAGAGCATTCGCTTCCTCCGCTTCTTTCTGAGCCTTAATAACACGGGCTGTATGCTTCCGTGACGTATGCATATAACTTGCAATCATCAAACTGATTGCGATAGAAATCATAAACACGAACCACGCTTCCTTATTCTGCTGATTCGCAAAAAACACTTCATTTGGAAAGAACTCAATATAAAAACGATGCCCCGCAATACTCATACTATTCTCGTAGGAATACTTAGGATTTCCTACCCGTTTAAAATCCGTTGCAGGCGCAGGATACATAACATTAGAATTGGTCGAGTATATAATTTTTGCTTCCTTATTTGGAAGATAGTCAATAATCACAAACCCTACATTTTTATGTTTTTCTATGGTCTGACCAAGAAAGTAATCCAAATTTAGTACACTAAATAAATACCCATTTAGAACAGCCTCTTTATGAAAACTTGCAAAAAAACTTATGTAAGAATCCTCATCACTAAAACCATCCTTAATAAAACTAGGCTTACCCAAAACAGCCCGTATCCGTCGAGACGTACTGGCATGAATCATTGCCGCTTGAAAATTCTTGTTCTCATAGAAGTCATATTCAAGTGCATCCCGCTTAAGTTGTCGTGGAGAGATATACCCTAAAGAAAACCTGCTCTCTTGCTCAGGTTGAACGAGTATAAAACCAATGGATTCATGGCTAATGTTTTTTTCAATGAACGAATCTGTAATATGAAGGAACTCCTCCTCAGAAACAAAATCAGACGCTTCATAAAAGCTCAAAATAAACTCTAAATGCTCAAAATGACTACTAAAACCCTCTTCAATTTCTACGAAGGCTTCTTTTCCCCAGCTCTTAAATTCTGACACCCTCTGATCTTCTCTATGTCCCAATGCATTTAACAGTAATATTACAGAAATAGACACACCAACAAGCGCCACAAAATATGGAAGACCTTTTTTATAGAATTTCTGCATTTTTTTCATGAACATAAAATCACATTCCCTAAGAAACTTTTCAAACGATGGTCCACGCGCAAACAACGCGTGACACAATCATCGAAAGTTTAATGTGAAATATGATTTAAGTGCAGGGAAGAAGTCTCGCGTATGCACTCTTAACGCCCATTATTGTATTGGGTAACCAACCTAAGCCTTAACGATTTTATCAATCCCGCCCATATATGGCTTAAGAACATCAGGAACAAAAACCCCGCCATCCTTAGGATCGTAATAATTCTCCATAACCGCAACCAGAGCACGACCAACCGCAACACCTGAACCATTTAAGGTATGAAGGAACTGCGTATCTTTCTCCCCCATATTGCGGAATCGTGCCTTCATACGGCGCGCCTGAAAATCTCCACAGTTAGAACAGCTAGAAATTTCACGGTACGCCTTTTGACCTGGAAGCCATACTTCCAAATCATAGGTTTTCTTTGCGCCAAATCCGGTATCCCCTGAACATAAAACAACAGTTCTAAAAGGAAGATCCAACTTCTTCAAAATAGTTTCTGCACAGCCAAGCATTCTCTTATGCTCCGCTTCACTCTCATCAGGGTGCGTAATACTGACCATCTCTACTTTATAGAACTGGTGCTGACGGATCATACCGCGCGTATCTCGCCCCGCAGACCCCGCTTCTGATCTAAAGCACGGTGTAAACGCTGTATAACGATGTGGTAAATCAGCCCCATCTTGAATCGTATTTGCAACCATGTTTGTAAGAGGCACTTCTGAGGTTGGAATCAACCAATGCCCTGTTGTTGTCTTAAACAAATCTTCTTCAAACTTCGGAAGCTGGTTTGTCCCATACACAGCACTATCCTTCACAAGCAACGGAGGACTTACTTCTGTATAGCCATGATCTTGTGTGTGTGTATCCAAAAAGAACTGAGCCAAGGCACGCTCCATACGTGCCAAAGCCCCTTTTAAAATCACAAAGCGCGCCCCAGATATAGAAGCAGCCGTTTCAAAATCTAACAATCCAAGGGCTTCCCCAATGGCAACATGATCAGGTCCTTCTTGAACTTTAACCTCACCAATAACATGAACTTCTATATTTTCATCTTCATCCACCCCATCTGGCACGTCACCAAACATTATATTTGGAAGGCGTGACAAATGATCTGTAAGCTTTTGCGCAATTACTTTTTCTTGCTCTTCTAAATCGATCATTTTAGATTTCAGTGCAGAGACCTCATCCATAATTGCCTGAGCATCCCCACCTTGAGACTTCACTTTACCAATTTCCTTAGATTTTTCATTACGTTGCTGTTGTAATGACTGAAGGTCTGTTTGCAAAGTACGGCGAGACTCATCCATTTCCAAAACGATTGATGACTGTCCAGACAGCTTACGACGCGCCATTTCACGATCAAATTGTTCAGGATTTTCGCGAATGAATTTTAAATCATGCATTTTTTTCTTTACCTACTCTTACTTTTTAATGGACAATAGACCTTATGAATAAACATGCTTCATCATTAAAGGGCGTTTACACTCTTTTCAAGCCTCAAGATAGATCTGGACCTATTTTACCCATTTTATTTGATTCTCCGCATAGCGGACAAGGCTTTCCCGATGATTTCAACTTCACATGTGATAAACAAAACCTTCTCCGCCTCACCGACTTATATATAGATGAATTGTTCGAATCCGTGACACAAAACGGCTGTACATTTCTAAAGGCAGAGTTTCCACGCACATACATAGATCTCAACAGATCCCATGAAGACATCGACCTAACCCTTCTGAATGATATTTGGCCCTACCCAATATCGTCCAAAGGACGCGCAAAGCACGGTGTCGGGCTAATTTTTAGGCTTGGACACGACAGCGCACCTATATATAAAGACAAGCTATCATCTCAAGAAATCCAACACCGAATCAATAACTTCTACACTCCCTATTATCAGGTATTAATGCGTGAGCTCGACACATTACACACGCTCCATAAGGAAATTTTACACATTAACTGTCATTCCTTCCCATCAAAGCAAGGCTATAGAAGTCTTCCAGACTTCGTTCTTGGGGATAGATGCGGGACAACATGTGATCCTCACATTATAAACCATATAAAAGAAGTCATTGAGACGTACGGCTATAGTGTAAACATCAATCACCCCTATCAAGGTGCCCAAATCATTCAAAGCACAGGCGCACCGACACACAACCGTCACAGCTTACAAATAGAGGTAAATCGTAAACTTTACATGAACGAAAAAACATTAGAAAAAAATATTAATTTCAATAAATTAAAAGATAATATTAAAGGGATAACAAAAGATATTAAACCACTGTTTTTTACGAACAGTCTAGCGGCAGATTAAACACTTTTTGAAAGCTTTTCTTAAAAATCTTATCAAACTCATGGCAAGAGACATCTTTACCCAGATCAGAGAACGATGTGACACCATATTCAGATATGCCACATGGCACTATCTCAGAAAAGTGAGACAGATCAGGACTTAAGTTCACAGAAACACCGTGATATGCAATCCAATGTCGCACACGTACACCAATTGCAGCAATCTTTTTCTCCTGTTCATCAGGGCAAACAACCCAAATTCCAACGCGCCCCTCGCGCCGCTCACCCATAATATCGAAATGAGCCAAGGATTGAACAATACATTCCTCAAGATTCCATATATATTTTTTTATATCAGGAGCTTGAAATATTTTTTTAAGATTTAAAATCATATAGTATATACGCTGATTTGGACCATGATAGGTATATTGTCCTCCACGCCCTGTCTCAAAAACAGGAAATTTTGGCGACTTTAGGTCTTCTTCTTTTGCACTTGTTCCCGCAGTATAAATAGGTGGATGCTCCAACGCCCAAAGAAGGTCACAGGCACCATCACTATGTATCTCATGGACACGTTGCTCCATTTCGCGCACAGCATCTGGATATTCCACTGGCTTCTTACTGATTTTCCACTCAACGACCATAAACTTCTTCAATAATTCTATTGACCCCTAATACAAATATGATTAAACAATGCACAATTCATGTGACACTTTAGCAGTATTATGTTGAAAGAAAAACGTGAATTTGTTACCTGATGATGCTTGCAATGACTTCATATATGATTAGAGTCTCCTGCAAGATCAGTGTGCGGCCGTGGCGGAATTGGTAGACGCGCAGCGTTGAGGTCGCTGTGGATTTTTTTATCCGTGGAAGTTCGAGTCTTCTCGGCCGCACCATTTTAATTCTAGGTAACAATGAGGGCATTATGACAGAATCTTCTAAGAAAAAACCATCAAGAAAAGAATCTAATCTAAGAGACGCGGCACTCCGCTATCATTTATTCCCAACCCCTGGGAAGATTTCTATTGTACCAACAAAGCCTCTAACAACACAGATTGACCTTGCGTTAGCCTATTCTCCAGGCGTTGCCATTCCCTGTGAAGAGATTGAAAAAGACCCTTTAAAAGCCCTTGATTACACATCAAAAGGAAACCTCGTTGCCGTAATATCTAATGGAACGGCTGTCCTTGGCTTGGGTGCCATTGGTGCACTTGCATCAAAACCCGTTATGGAAGGTAAATGCTGTCTCTTTAAAAAATTTGCTGGCGTTGATTCTATTGACCTTGAAGTGGACGAGCGAGATATAGACAAGTTTGTCGACATTGTTGCTCCCCTAGAGCCAAGCTTCGGAGGAATAAACCTTGAAGACATCAAAGCCCCAGAATGTTTTGAGATAGAAAGAAAACTAAAAGAACGTATGAACATCCCTGTGTTCCATGACGATCAGCACGGAACAGCGATCATCGTGTCTGCCGCCTTTACGAACTGGCTCGAATTAACAGGCAGAGATATTAAGAAGACAAAACTTGTTGCCTCTGGCGCGGGCGCAGCATCAATCGCCTGCCTTCGTTTGCTTGTCACAGCAGGCTTTCCAAAAGAAAATATCCTCGTTACAGACCGAAACGGCATTGTTTACAAAGGTCGTAACGAAGGCATGGACCCATATAAAGAAGAGTTCGCAAACGACACAAAACTACGCACCCTAGAAGAAGCGTTAGAAGGCGCACATGTATTCCTTGGTCTTTCAGGACCTGGTGTTTTGAACAAAGAGCTTGTAGCAAAAATGTCAAAAGCACCGCTTATCATGGCATTGGCAAACCCAACACCAGAAATCATGCCTGAAGAAGCCCGTAAAGGACAACCTGACGCTGTTATTTGTACGGGACGCTCAGACTATCCAAACCAAGTAAACAACGTGCTCTGCTTCCCATTCATATTCCGTGGTGCCCTAGATGTTGGCGCAACAACCATCAATGAAGAGATGAAGCTCGCGTGCGTAAAAGCCATTGCCGCGCTTGGCGTAAAGAAGCCACAGCAGAGGTGGCAACACTCTACAGCGATGAACAATTAGAGTTCGGA
>JAESUK010000206.1 GCA_016763095.1 Alphaproteobacteria bacterium | reverse complement strand
TCGCATTACATGCGTTAGTCAACCCTCCCTCTGAACTATAAGTCCCTTCTCCATTGTTTCCATGAGAAACAAGGACATAATGAGCATTTCTATTGGTATCTTGGTGATTTCCACCTGATCCATCTAGAACTTCAATAGCGCCCCAATCATCCTGAACAGGACTAAGTGCTGTATCCGTCATTCTTTCTGACACAGCATATGTTATTCTATTACTATATCCATCCAGTATAAATTTCTGAGGCACACCAATTTCTGCGAAGGGAATATCTCCAATTAATACAGGGTCTACGATAGAATCAGCATCAGCAGAAGTATCTCGTGCACCATTCGTCCTACATACGAGGGGCTCACCACCACCTGTGCATGCAACGACAGAAGCAAGAGCCACATCTTGGCCAAATCCAACGGCAGATCGAGAAAGATTTCTAACAGCTGGTCTTGGATAATACCCTGTTCGTACAGCATATTTGGACAAGGCTGAATCAATAATTCTTAAATTACCCTCCGTTGTTGCAACTATGCGTTGATGCCTATCTAGAGATAGAAAATGCAAGAACGGTGTTAACAGAAGCCCCAATATAACAAGAAGCATAGCCAGCTCTATCAAAGAGAAACCAGATTCAGCATTAATTGTAGTTAATTTACCCTTTTGCATACACCTACCCATAAAATTTTAAACACATTACACATAAATTTTACACATCGAAGATTAAGAAACAATTAAGGTGAACACCTTTAATCGTCAGACTTTACCACACTTTCTTCTGCAGGATCATCATTATTTTCAGTATTTTGGGCAGTAGTTTCTGCCTCATTCGCGTCCACTGACTCAACATCAACTGACTCAGTATTTACATCTGCCTCATCCTCTTCTTCCTGAACCAGCCATGCAACGGATACAACCTTCTCATTTTTATCAACCTTAAAGATCGTAACCCCTTGCGCAGAACGCCCTGTATAACGAACATCATGAATCGGCGTGCGGATCATCTTCCCTAGATCCGTAACAAGCATCACTTGATGATCATCCGTCACAGGGAAAGTTGCAACAACCTCACCTGTTTTCTCAGTCACAGACATATTAATAACACCCTGACCTCCGCGACCTATTGTTCTATACTCAGACGCATAGGTTCGTTTTCCAAAACCGTTCTCAGACACACATAATATAGCCTGTCCCTTTTCATCTCCCGCTTCACGCTGAAGAACAGACATACCAATAACCTTATCCCCTTCACCAAGTCGAATACCACGTACTCCTGTAGAGTTTCGCCCAGCAAACACACGAATAGCATCTACTTGGAAACGAATAGCCTTCCCTTTCTGGCTGGCAAGAAGAATATCCTCCTCTTCACGACAAATCATAACAGAAACAAGACTTTCTCCCTCACCAAGTTTCATGGCAATCAAACCATTTGCACGAATATTCTTAAAGTCAGACAATTTATTACGGCGCACAGACCCATGCGACGTAGCAAACATAAGATCAAGTTCATCCCAAACCGTCTCATCTTCAGGCAGGCGCATATAAACAGACACGGTTTCATTTTTCTCAAGCGGTAATAAATTTACAAGAGCTTTTCCTCTTGATTGAGGTGTCCCCAAAGGTAGCTGATAAACCTTCAATCGGTAACAGATTCCCCGAGACGTAAAGAACACAATCGGCGTATGCGTAGAGGCAACAAAGAGATCAGAAACAAAATCTTCATCCTTCATATTCAAGCCAGAACGCCCCTTACCACCACGGCGTTGCGCACGATACGTATCAAGAGGCGTGCGTTTCACATACCCATCATTAGTGACCGTAACAACCATGTCTTCACGTTGAATTAAGTCTTCTATATCCGTCTCAAATTCAGCATCAACAAGCTCTGTACGTCTCGGTGTTGCAAATTTTGTTTTAATTTCGATAAGCTCATTGCGCATAACATCAAAAAGCTTCTCTTTGCTTGCCAAAATAGACAGAAATCCAGAAATTTCATCCGTAATTGTTTTCAATTCATTCGCGATTTTATCACGCTCTAGCCCTGTCAAACGATGTAACTTAAGATCAAGGATGCCACGTGCTTGCACTTCAGAGAACTGATAACTACTTGCATCATCCAGCATATGCTCAGGATCAGCAATCAATTCAATCAATGGAGCAACCTCACTTGCAGGCCAACGCTTCGCCAACAATTGTTCACGCGCAGTCACAGGATCAGAGGCCTTACGGATCAGAGCAATAATATCATCAATATTCGCAACTGCCACAGCCAAGCCAGCCAAGATGTGTGCACGATCACGTGCTTTATTTAGTTCAAATACAGTTCGGCGCGTAATAACTTCTTCACGGAAGTTAACAAAGAGTTTTACAAAGTCTTCAAGCAACAACATTTGAGGGCGACCATGATTCAACGCGACCATATTACACCCAAATGATGTCTGTAACGGCGTATATTTAAAGAGCTGATTTAGAACAACCTCACCCTGAACACCGCGTTGTAATTCTACAACAACCCGAACACCATCACGGTCAGACTCATCACGAACAGCAGCAATACCCTCAACAATTTTATCACGTGCAACCTCACCAAGACGCTCCAACAAACGCCCCTTATTAACCTGAAAAGGAACTTCATGGACAACAATCGCAAAACGATTTTCTCTAATTTCTTCAATGGATGCCTTCGCGCGCATCATTACAGAGCCATTCCCTGTAGTATACGCAGAGTAAATCCCGTTACGCCCCAAGATCTGACCACCTGTTGGAAAATCAGGCCCAGGAATATACTGCATCAACTCCTCAACCGTGATATCCGGATTATCAATCGTTGCACAACACGCATCAATAACTTCACCAAGATTATGCGGTGGAATATTCGTTGCCATTCCCACAGCAATACCGCCTGCCCCATTCACAAGAAGATTAGGAACGCGAGCCGGAAGAACTTCTGGCTCAGACGTTGACTCGTCATAGTTTGGACGAAAATCAACAGTATCTTTATCAATATCAATAAGAATAGCTTCCGCAGCCTTATCTAAGCGTGACTCCGTATAACGCATAGCAGCTGGTGGATCACCATCCATAGAACCAAAGTTCCCCTGACCGTCAATCAACGGCAAGCGCAAACTAAAGTCTTGCGCCATACGTACCATAGAATCATAAATTGCTTGGTCGCCATGCGGGTGATATTTACCCATCACGTCCCCAACAATACGCGCAGACTTTCTATAAGCTTTATCCGAGGTATACCCACCATCACGCATTGCATAAAGAATGCGGCGATGTACGGGCTTCAAACCATCACGAACATCAGGAAGAGCACGGGAAACAATCACACTCATCGCATAATCGAGATAAGATTTTTTCATCTCCTCTTCGAGTGAAATTGTAGGCGTTTCTGGTGGAGTTGCGACGATATCTGACATATGATTTTTCTACTCTAAACAAAGTTAAACTTAACCTGCTATTTCTAGCAGGTTAAGTCATAGATAACAAGGGACTGAACCCATCCCTGACAATCGTTTTGGGGATAGTTTTAAAGTAAATAAAACTAAGGAATAACATTAGGCTGAATACCGTTCATACCCTTCATACCCGTCATAGCATCAGCTATACCCTTATCCATCATCGTCCGGACTTGTGGCATCAAAGCATCGTTATAAGCTTTTCTTTTTGACTCTGCTGACTTCCCTACAGCCGATGTATAGTAGGCAACCATAGCCTCAAGCTCTTCCTTGGTAAAAGTGTCAATGGCAGTGTTCACAGATATTGCCTGAATTTTCTTAAGATCCAAAACTTGATACATGTAACGTCGAAACTCAACCTGCTGTGCAAGTGGTATCCGAATTGCAATCATTTCAACAAGTTCTTTAACTTGATCTTTGACACCCCATGATTCATGAAGTTTTATAGACAACTCTTTCTTAGCCACAACGTCAGCATCAACCACAGCATCCGCTGCCGTCGCACTATACGCCCCTGATGAAAGGGCAAACACAGCTCCAACGAGCAATAACTTACGAAACATATCTATCTTCCTTTTTCTTTATAGTGAATAAGCTTCCCCCTGCGTATAGAGCAAGGGAAAACTGAGAATACCTATGCTAAAATCAAAATGGGATTTCATCCTCAAGATCATCAACCTGTGCTGGAGCAGCACTAGGAGCAGGCGCTTGCGCACCAAATCCACCATCATTCGGCGCACCACCACTTGCAGCGCCACGGCTATCAAGCATAGTCAACTCACCGCGATAAGGACGAAGAACAATTTCAGTTGAGTATTTATCTTGTCCAGAAGCAGGGTCTGTCCATTTACGCGTTTGAAGTTCACCTTCAATATAAACTTTAGCGCCTTTTTGCAGATAATTTTCACAAACTTTCACAATCCCTGGGTTGAATACAACCACACGATGCCATTCTGTTTTTTCTCTACGCTCACCTGTTGCTTTATCTTTCCAGCTTTCAGATGTTGCAATCGAAAGGTTTGCCACCTTATCACCAGATTGCATTGTTCTAATTTCAGGCTGATTACCCAAATTTCCTATTAAGATTACTTTATTGACAGATCCAGCCACCATGCACTCCTTTTTTACTTTCTTAAATTGAATATAAAGCTATATATAGTGTCTATTCACGATGAGATAAAGAGCATTTAAGAAGATAGCCACATTAAAATGAGTTTAAAGAACATTTCCATCCGCGGCGCGCGCGAACATAATCTGAAAAATATAAACACAGATATTCCCCGCGACTCCCTCACAGTCATCACGGGACTCTCTGGCTCGGGAAAATCATCCCTTGCCTTTGACACCATCTATGCAGAAGGTCAGCGTCGCTATGTTGAGAGCTTATCCGCCTATGCCCGTCAATTTTTGGAAATGATGCAAAAACCTGATGTTGATTCTATAGAAGGTCTCTCCCCCGCCATTTCAATAGAACAAAAAACAACATCCAAAAACCCGCGCTCAACAGTTGGAACGGTCACTGAAATTTACGACTACATGCGTCTACTTTGGGCGCGCGTAGGCATTCCCTACTCTCCGACAACAGGCGAACCAATCACAAGCCAAACAGTATCCGAAATGGTTGATAGAATCCTTGAAATGGACGATGGCACACGCCTATACATCATGGCACCCATTGTGCGCGGACGAAAAGGCGAATACCGCAAGGAATTTGCAGACCTCAAAGCAAAAGGCTTTCAACGTGTTAAAATTGATGGCGAGCTATACGAGATTGATGAAGTCCCAGAGCTCAACAAAAAACTTAAACATGACATCGAAGTTGTTGTTGATAGACTCGTAATCAGAGATGATATCGGCACACGTCTCGCTGACTCTGTTGAAACGGCATTACAACTTGCCGATGGTCTTCTGATCGTTGAAAATGCCGACACCAAAGATCAGGTTTTACTATCCGAGAAATTTGCCTGCCCCGTCTCTGGCTTCACAATTGCTGAAATTGAACCACGCATTTTCTCTTTCAACAATCCACATGGCGCATGCCCAACATGTGATGGGCTGGGTAAAAAAATGATTGTTGACCCAGATTTGGTCATTCCTGATAAATCAAAATCAATTGAGCAAGGGGCGGTTGTCCCATGGTCAACAAGCTTCGCACCCTTTTACATGCAGGCTATGCGCGCCGTGGCTGAATATTATAAGTTCGACACAAACACACCTTGGAACGAGCTTGAAAAACAGCACCAAAATGTCATTTTAAGAGGCTCAGGCACAAAAATTATTAAAATCGTCTATAAAAGCAAAAATGACAGCACATGGAACAGCAATAAACCTTTTGAGGGTGTAATTCCGAATCTACAACGGCGCTTACTTGAAACAGACAGCAACTCTGTACGTGAAGGGCTTTCAAAATATCAGACAAGCACACATTGCGAAGCATGTAATGGCAAGCGCTTAAAACCTGAATCATTAGCGGTTAAAATTGATCACGAGACCATTGCCGACATCAGCACCTACAGCATCGAAGACGCAATAATCTGGTTCTCATCCTTAGATGGAAAACTATCAAAACAGCACAATGAAATCGCTTCCCGTATTTTAAAAGAAATTAACGAACGCCTCGCCTTCTTAATGAACGTAGGACTAGACTACCTCAATTTATCCCGCGCCTCTGGCACATTGTCAGGTGGAGAAAGCCAACGCATTCGCCTCGCCTCACAGATTGGTTCAGGACTAACAGGTGTACTCTATGTTCTGGATGAACCGTCCATTGGTCTCCATCAGCGTGATAATAACCGCCTTCTAGGAACACTTAAGCGTCTCCGTGATCTCGGGAATACTGTTATTGTTGTCGAACACGACGAAGATACTATTCGCCTTGCCGATCATCTCATTGATATGGGCCCTCGCGCGGGAATCTTAGGCGGAACAATCGTCGCCGAGGGCACACCACAAGATGTTATGAATTGCCCAGAAAGTATTACAGGACAATATCTCACAGGAAAAATGGAAGTTCCTATCCCTGAAAAACGGCGCAAAGGTCACAAGGGGCAATTTATAGAGATCAAAGGCGCACGCGGAAACAACCTCAAAAACGTAAATGCCAAAATTCCGCTAGGAACTTTTACATGCATTACAGGGGTTTCTGGCTCTGGGAAATCAACCCTAACACTCGATACACTCTATAAAGGCGCAAGCCGTCAAATCATGCGCACAAAAGAAACGCCTCTTGAGCATGATGAAATAAAGGGGCTTGAGTTCATTGATAAAATCATTGATATCGACCAAGGCCCGATTGGACGCACACCGCGCTCTAACCCTGCCACGTACACAGGCGCATTCTCACCAATGCGTGATTGGTTCGCAGGTCTTCCTGAATCAAAGGCACGTGGCTATAAAGCGGGGCGATTCTCATTCAACGTCAAAGGTGGACGCTGCGAATCTTGCCAAGGCGATGGTCTTATAAAAATTGAAATGCATTTCTTACCTGACGTTTATGTCGAGTGTGAAACTTGCAAGGGACAACGCTATAACCGCGAAACCCTCGACGTAAAGTTCAAAGGAAAATCTATCGCAGACGTTCTAAACATGAGCATTGATGAAGGCGCTGATTTTTTCAAAGCCGTCCCATCGATCCGCGACAAACTTGAAACATTAAAAAGTGTTGGGCTTGGCTATATTAAGGTAGGACAACCAGCAACGACCCTCTCTGGTGGGGAAGCCCAGCGCGTAAAGCTTTCCAAAGAGCTCAGCAAACGATCAACGGGGAAAACCCTCTATATTCTTGATGAACCGACAACAGGGCTTCACTTCGATGACGTTAAGAAGCTCATGGAAGTCCTACAGAATCTCGTAGACAAAGGAAATTCGATTATCGTGATTGAGCATAATCTAGATGTAATTAAAACAGCCGATTGGATCATTGATATAGGACCAGAGGGTGGTGATAAAGGTGGAATGATTGTGGCCAAAGGCACACCCGAGGATGTTGCCCAATCAAAGAAAAGCTATACAGGTGAATTCCTTAAGCCAATTCTTGAACGCGCAAAAACCACACGATTAAAATCAGCTTAAAGTGATCTCTTCCTCGTCTGTGTGCGTGTCAGTATGCATACTTAATGCACGCACTCCCGCCTCATAGCTAAATGACAGCCAGATAAGTGCAGCATTCAGCTCAAAAGTTTCCTCAATATAGTCAAGCTTTCGAATGCCGGGCTGTATAAAAAGCTCCAATATAATAACCCCAAACAGAAAAACTCCATAGATAACAAGGTGTGAAGACAACTCATATTGTCGTGCTTGGCGCGCCCAGCGCTTCCAATAATGGCGATAATACCATAATGAGATGGCAATTCCCCCTACGATGCAAAACAAAACAATTCGTGCGACAAACAACGCACCAACAAGCATCAATGGAAAATGTTCAGGACTTCCTTTTACAACATAAATAAGAATGTCCTGCATACCTGTAATATAAACATCGTGAAGATCATCAACAAAGAGTGTAAGCCCCCACCGTATCTCTTCTCCAAACATAAAAAATGCCAAACAAAAAGCAACAATGACACTGGCACAACGCAGTTTATGCTTAAACAAAACCCAACCCGAAAAACACAGGGCAACAATATAAAGAAGAACGGTCATATTCTCGACAATACCGTTCGGACGATAAAGAAGCTCATAAATCCATTTTTGGTCGCCAAAGCGAATAGAAAAATACGGTAAGAAACTTACAATAAAGAAACTATAAAAAAACAACCAAAAAGGAGACGTTAAAAAAGCCCGCATAAGAAAATTTATCTTTCTAATAAAGGACGTTAAGCAACCATCAAGATTTCATAATCTTCAATCACAGGATTAGCCAAAAGCTTATCGCACATTTCTTTGATAGAGACTTCGCTCGTTCCCTCCACAAGATCAAGCTCAATAATCTTCCCTTGGCGAACTTCATTCACACCATCAAAACCTAAACCATCAAGAGCATGTCCAATGGCTTTTCCCTGAGGGTCAAGAACTCCATTTTTCAACATAATTTTTACAGTCGCTTTCATATCTTAAAATCCTTCTATTTTATATTTTACGAGGTTTACCGCTTTTCTTAACCGCACGAAGCTTACGCTCCTTGGCTAAGTCATTTTCTATATCTTCAAGTTGAGCAACAACCTCTTCATTAATTTCACCATTCGCCATCAAGCCACCTTCGGGGATAAGCCCCAAACGCTTAGCAATTTCCTGATAACCATCAATCAGATCGCCAAGATCATGGCGAAAACGGTCCTTATCAAATTTTTCATTTGTCCTAGCATCCCACAAACGACAATTATCTGGAGATATTTCATCAGCAAGAAGAATATAAAGCTCATCATAATCTCCCCACAAACGTCCAAACTCAAGTTTGAAATCAACAAGCTTCAAACCAACGCCAGCAAACATACCATTAAGATAGTCGTTCACACGCCATGCCATAGCAACAATTTCTTCCATTTCATAAGGATCAGCCCAACCAAACGTCATGATATGATCTTCACTGATCAATGGATCACCAAGTGCATCGTTCTTATAGTAAAACTCGACCAAAGGCTTAGAAAGGTGTGTTCCCTCTTTAATCCCCAATCTTTTACAAAGTGACCCTGCTGCAATATTACGCACAACCACTTCCAAAGGAATCACTTCAACTTTTCTAACAAGTTGCTCTCTCATATTCATGGAGCGTATGAAATGCGTCGGAATACCAATGCCTTCAAGCTTTGTCATGATATGTGCAGAAATACGGTTATTTAAAACACCTTTTCCTGCAATAATTTCTTTTTTTTGTGCATTAAATGCTGTCGCATCATCTTTAAAATATTGGATTAGAGTTCCAGGTTCTGGGCCTTCATATATAATCTTGGCTTTACCTTCATAGAGTTTATTTCTCTTTGTCATCGCACGATCATTCAATACCGTTTTCACATTACCCTCTTTTCTGACATATAAACTATTGGATTTGGTTATTTAGCATGCTATATGAAGCTCTGTAAATCGAATTATTTGGAGGTTAAGAAAAAATGTCAGATTTAGATGGTCGCGAAGCCGCGTTTGAAGCAAAATATGCACATGATGAAGATCTAAAATTTAAAATAGAAGCAAGATGTTGCAAGCTCGTTGGACTATGGGCGGCAGAAAAGCTTGGGATCGTTGATGCAAGTAACGCTGAAGCATATGCAAAAGAAGTTGTAATTTCGAACCTTGAAGAAGCAGGTTTTGATGATGTGAAGCGTAAGCTTACAGGCGATTTTGACAACAAAAAACTTGATGTTACAGAGCATGAAATCGACACAAAACTTGTTGAGTGCTCGTCTGAAGCTAAGAAGCAAATTATGGAAGAAACAGAGTAAGACATGAAAACTGCGATTATAGTATTCCCTGGCACGAACCGTGAAAAGGATATGGCTGATGCGATAGAAACCGTATCAGGTAATCGTCCAGAACTTATTTGGCACAAAGAGACCTCTCTTAAAGATTACGATCTTATCGTGTTACCGGGTGGATTTTCATACGGCGACTATCTACGATGTGGTGCAATGGCAGCACACTCACCAATCATGAAAGAAGTTATCCGCCAAGCTGAACGTGGCACACGCATATTTGGTGTGTGTAACGGCTTCCAAATGCTCATTGAAACGCAAATACTACCAGGGGCACTGTTGCAAAACGACTCTCTGAAATTTATCTGTAAAAATGTCCATCTCAAGGCTGAGAACACAAGCGCAAGCTTTACAAAAGAACTCTCAAACACACCAATTATTCACGTACCAATAGCACATGGTGACGGAAACTATTTCGCGAATGACAATATTTTGACGGAGCTTAAAGAGCACGATCAAATCGCGTTTCGCTATTGCGATGTAAACGGTGATATAACAAAAGAAAACCCCAACGGCTCAACAGAAAATATTGCGGGTATCTATAACAAGAGAAAAACAATTCTTGGTATGATGCCTCATCCT
>JAESUK010000205.1 GCA_016763095.1 Alphaproteobacteria bacterium | reverse complement strand
GGGCTTCCATCTGTTCCTGTTATAAAAACAGAAATATCTTGTAAGATTTCTTCTACCGTTATGTTGCCAGAAGTCATTCTAGAACCTGAGGTAAAGGTAACTCCAGGGGAGAAACCACTTTTATCTTTAGGGTTTGTATCAGTGATTGAACTTCCTGGCATCGCTAAATTATCACGACGGACACAGCGAACATAATAAGAAGAGGAAGTACGATAATAATCACCAACATTGCTATCACGGCGTACAACATCGTATTCATCATTATCATGTGGGTTTGATGAAACATAATAAGTGCTGAGAAATCCAGTAAGAAGTCCACTCTCTGCTTGAGGCATAATAAGCGTACGTAATTGTTCACGTGTGGGCAAAAACCAATCCGTATATCCATTAAGATCCATTGAATCACAATACTCGGCTGCTGGGAACGATGATCCGGTATAGCTCCTATAAATCATGATGGTCTCATGCTGTTCAGCAGGAGGGCAACTTGTATCGCTGTTATAACATAAATGCTCTAGTGTACCGTTAGGACCCCAGGTTTTAAGAAGTGTAGCACCGTCTGTTCCAGAGCATGTCGGGTTGCTGGTTGTGCCGTCACATCCACTTGGCATGACAACGAGGTTGTAAAATCCGTCCCCATCATTTTGGCCACAGGCAGCATAGTCTCCACCACCTCCAGGGAACCCAGCTGAACAGCCATATCCACTAGAATTTCCTTGTAGAACACTAAAAGGGGAGTTTTCAACTGAAATGCTCAGATTGGTTGTAATGGGGAAATTACCATTTGCTCTTGGACGAACTATTATCGAGCATGTTTCCATCTGTGACAGAACCTCTCCTGTACAATTATCTGTTGTGGAAAAAAAATAAGTTCCATCATCAAATGACCACACGATTGGTATAGAATCTGTCTCACCTAAATTTTGTACAGTAAAAGTCACCTCATCTCCACAAGACCACGGGCTAGTGCAGTTTCCAGGATCTTTATTATCTGTTCCATCAGCATCCATAGAGATTTCTGTAGTAGGAAGCACAATAAGGCTTGCAGCTGAAGGGGTAATGGCTCCCAAACCAAAAGTTCGCCACCCGGACCCATCACAAACTTCTGGAAGGCTAATTGTTGTATTAAATCTGACATGACCAATCATAGTACTATCGCAGGGGACACTGTTTCTTGAAGTAAATGTCTCAGCATCATCCATTGTTGTAGGGTTCCAATTTCCTGCTCCATCACAACTTTCGACTGTGCGATCAAATGGGTTAAAACGCATAACACTGGAGGTTGACGGATCACAGACGGTAACATCAGAGTCTGTTCCCATGATTAAACCACCACTAAATTCTATGGCAGTGTCAACCATTACAGTATTAGAATCAGAGGATTTAATTGACCAAATTTGTCCACCTTTTAGGTGAGCTTCGGCATAAGTATAAGCGAGAATAATATCATCACTATTGGCTGTTTTCTCGACCATCTCTCCATCGCCAGCATCCCCTAATACACCGTTATTATTGGCATCGGCATCATCAAAAGATTGGCATGTTGTTTGAAATAAGCGATCAGCTCCTGCAGAAACCAGAGCAATAATAGGATCATAATTGTTAAGGGAGCCTTCTATGCGTTGCTCTGTACCAGATCCATCATCATCACAAGCACCGACAGAGTCGATTGTAATATTAGATCCGCTGTTCCATATACAATAGCCATATGGTCTGCCCCATGGATCTTGGGAAGCCGCGTCTAAGACATCTGGAACATTCCCACCACCTACAGGTTTTAAGCTAGCATCAGCTTGATTTTTGAATTCTATTAGTTCAACAAACCCATCACCGTCACAATCGCCAAAGTTATTTTTGCTCGCAATTTGTAAAACAGATTTCTGAAGTGTAACTTGCATCTGAGTGTCTGCCACAGTGACGCGCGATAAAGTAACAGAACTTTTGAGAGGGCCCTTCATAAAAGACATAGTTGCTGCGCCAAGAACACCAATGAAGGCGACGGCTCCAAATAATGCAAAAAACACATTACCTTTTTGATTTTTTATACGGTTTTTATAAAAATCGGCCACTATCTAGTATCTCCCCCACATTTGAAGTTATTTATTGTTCAATACAATAAAGGCGTGCACTACATCCACTGACCCAATACCCAACGCCAAATGTATTTGGCCACGTAGTTCCAGATGTGTTCCCTCGGTACACTGTATGCGAACCTCCAGACGTTGAAGTCCAGTTATAACAATTATATGTACTATTAGATGAAGAGCTCCGCGCATGACCATCCGCTGTCATATTAGAATGGACAGTTTGGTTAATTCGATTGGTACTATTTTGGTCTTTTTTTATAGAAGACAGCCATGAACTAGTATTACTTTTCCAAAGATTAGGTGCCAAAACGACATCTGTTCCATCCACCAGTTCTAGTGTGCTCCAATCATATCCAACACGGTTGACGGCCCATTCGGACTCTGTAATACCAGATAACATCGCCTTCCATGTTCCACCAAGTGTCGCACCATCTGCAACTGACTGACACGTTGAGTCTGCTCCTATAACTCCCCCAAAGGTGCCGTTATAGTTAGATGATGTCACAAAAACACGATTCACTTTTGACCCTGTTGGATCACCCGTCCATACCCGCCAATATGTTGTCATGGCGTCAGCAATAATTGTCATGGTCTGAGTTGTATTTCCCGTTGCGGCTGACGTCATGTAAAAGACAATCACATCACCATTGCTAATAGTAGCAGAACTTACCTCTGCACCGCCATTAACGGTAAATGTTGGCGTTCCACCCGTCGCAGCTACACTCATGGTTGGAGCAGCGCCGCCACTCATTCCACCAATGGTGATTGATTCTGAAATTTCTCGTGAGCTAGTTGCCACTTGAATCTTATATTCTGGAGAGAATGTAGCGGGGGTTGTATCAGATACGTCATCAATGTCCTCTATACAATATAAATGGTAATTATCATCACATTCACCATACCCTCTATTCACCCAGTTGAAGTCTGTGCTTCCAACAGCTCCTATTCGTGCATCTTTTGAATAAGTAGTAGTAGTCCAGTCTTCACAAGTTGTGACACTACTTACTCCTGCGTAGGTTGTTCCGTATTGTGTTGAGCCTGTAAAAACGTATCCAGTTTCTACTGTAGCATGTTGATCGAGAGAAATACCTGTTTGAATAGAACCATCAAACAAGTCATTTATTCCAGCATTAGCAACAACATTACCATTCACGTCTTCAAGAGTGCCCCAGTTCCATGGGATATGATTTACAGCGCTAACACTTGAAGAAGATATAATTGCTTTCCATGTCCCAGAAAGCCCAATTGAAGAAAGATCCGCTTCAGCTGAGCAGTCCGCATCAGCTCCAGATTGTCCTCCAAAATTTCCATCGTTATATTGCTTGTCAGTCACAAAAACTTTGGCTGTTACAGAAGAATCGGCATACCCCGTCCACCATGTATAGTTGTCACCCCCTATATCGACGTTCAGGCTATATTGATCACCCAGAACCGTTGGAGCATCCATTTCAAGTGCAATTGTATCTCCCCATCCTACACCAGAAACACTCGTGCCCACATCAACACCGTTATGAAGGATGGCGGGGCTTCCATCTGTTCCTGTTATAGAAACAGAAATATCTTGCAGTATTTCTTCTACCGTTATGTTGCCCGACGTCATTCTGGCACCTGAAGTAAAAGTAACTCCAGGGGAGTAACCACTTTTATCTTTAGGGTTTGTATCAGTGATTGAACTTCCTGGCATCGCTAAATTATCACGACGGACACAGCGAACATAATAAGAAGAGGAAGTACGATAATAATCAGCGGAATTCCCATCACGACGTATAAGGTCATATTCATCATAATCATGTGGGCTGGATGAAACATAATAAGTGCTAGAAAACCCAGTAAGAACACCGCTATTTGCTTTGGGCATAATGGATATACGTAATTGCTCTCTGGTGGGTAAGAACCAATCCGTATATCCGTTCAGATCCATTGCATCACAATACTCGGCGGCGGGGAAGGATAAGCCCGTATAGTTTCTGTAGAGCATGATGGTTTCATGCTGTTCAGCAGGGGGGCAACTTGTATCGCTGTTGTAGCATAAATGCTCTAATGTACCGTTAGGACCCCAAGTTTTAAGAACCGCTGCACCATCTGTTCCAGAACATGTTGGATTTGAAACCGCACCATTGCATCCACTTGGTATGACAACAAGATCATAAGCGCCATCTCCATCATTTTGACCACAGGCAACATAAAAGCCACCTGCCGCTTGCACACCAACATTACAGCCAAAGTTGGTTGCTGTGCCCTGTAAAACAGTAAAAGGTGCATTATTAGATGTAACGTTAAGACGTGTTGAATAAGATGTAGTACCATTGGCTCTTGGGCGGACGTTAATAGTACAAGCATCCATTTGTGATAAAACCTGCCCTGTACAGTTCTCACTAGTGACTGCGAAGTACTTACTATTCTCAAAAGACCATACGATAGGGGAAGAATCAGACGCCCCAAGATTTTGTAAGGTAAAAGTGACCTCATCTCCACAAGACCAAGGGGCGGTACACGTACCGGAGTCTTTATTATCTGCCCCATCAACATCCATAGAGTTTGAAGTGCTTGGAAGAAGTTCTAAATCTGCACTTGTTGATGCAGACAAGTTAAATGAACGCCAATTTGTACCATCACAAAATTGGGGTAAACTCGTTGTCGTGTTAAAGCGTACTTGACCTAGGATGGATCCATCACAAGCCACGCCATTTTCATTTGTAAATGTTTCAGCAGATCCTGATGTTGGATTCCAGTTTCCGGCACCATCACAAACTTCTATGGCATCGTTAAATGGGTTAAAACGCATCACATTGGCCGTTGAAGGGTCACATACTGTAACATCAGAGTCTGTTCCCATGGTTAAGCCACCACTAAATTCTATTGCTTTATTAATGATTGCAGTTCCTGGGTCAGAAGATTTAATAGACCAAAGACCATCCCCTCCCATATCTGCCGCTTCAACATAACTGTAGGTAAGAATAAAATCATCGCTACCAGATGTTTTAAAGGCCATATTAGAATCACCCACATCACCCAATGCACCGTTATCATCGGCATCGGCGGCATCAAAAGATTGACATGTTGTTTGAAATACACGGTCAGGTCCCGCAGAAACAATGGCCATTACCGTATGATAATTTTGGCTAGAGCCTTCTATGCGTTGTTCTGTACCAGATCCGTCATCATCACACGCTCCAACATCATTAATGGTGATATTCGATCCGTTGTTCCATACACAATAACCATACAGAGTACCCCATGGATCTTGTTTTGTAGCCCCTAAAGTGTTGGGAATATTTCCTCCACCTACAGGTTTTAGACTAACATCAGCTTGTGTTTTAAACTCAATAGGCTCAACAAAACCGTCTCCATCACAATCACCAAAATCAGACTCTCCAGAAGCCTGAATAACAGCCATTTGAGCTGCCACCTGCATTTGTGTATCGGCAACAGAGATACGAGATAATGTAACAGATGTTTTAAGGGGACCTTTCATAAAGGACATAGTTGCTGCGCCAAGGACGCCAATGAAGGCGACGGCTCCAAATAAGGCAAAGAATATGTTACCACGTTGAAATTTAACGACTTTATTCATAAATCAGTCCTTTATTTACAAATCATTCCTAGCACTAAAGCATAAAATAAGCATCCTAACATTTTAACATTATTTTGTTAATAGACTATAAACTCTCAACGATTCAGAGTTGAGTAGCTTACCTTAATCCCTCCTAAGTTGTGATTTGCTAAACTAATCCTTTTGTGGGAGACTCTTAGATATGGTTAAATTGTGTCATCATGCTCAAAAAAATAAACAGCGTGGAAATGTATTATTTTTAATACTTATTGCGGTGGCTCTATTTGCCGCACTTTCTTATGCCGTAACGCACTCAACGCGTGGCGGAGGCAACGCTGATGAAGAAACCAGTCTCATCATCGCCTCCCAATATTTACAATATGGTGCTGGCCTGAAAGTTGCCATCATGAGAATGATCATCTCTGGAACCGATGATGCTTCACTGAATTTTGGTGGTGGGTATTTGGAAGAGCTAGAGTGCACTACTGGGGTTGATTGCGTATATGCACCCGATGGAGGGGGGCATACATACCAAGAAACACCTGAGGGAGTGGCTTGGAGACACCTAGCAAACGGAGGCATTGCGGGAGCAATTCCTGATATTGGGTCAACATCAGATGATGTTTACCTACTTGCCGAGATCCAATCACAGAATCTATGCCAAGCCATAAACAAGAGACTCGGTCTTGCATACGATCCCGTAACACCCAGCAATGGTGGTGGCGCATCTAATATCAATGCTTATCCAGGAGAGCCTATAGCATGCTATGAAACGTTTCCTGGATCAGAGGCTTATTCTTTTTACTATGTCCTAGTAGAGAGATAGCTTTATCAAAATCTATCATAAAATATATTCTCATCTTTATACGAGGAATAGGGACGTGACGGATCATCCCAAACGCTGATTTACAGCCTGAACAAAGTAACTATTATTCTATGTAAATTTAAAATCGGCATTCACTTTGAATTCATTAGACGTCACTTTGGCGGCGTATGCAAAGTCTTGGGAGTTTAGGTGTCTGCCTTGTACGCCAGAGAAGCCCATATCATAAAGCCTGTCTGCATCCTGCCGATTACGGACAAATTCCCCTACAAGAGGAGGAAGAGGCGTGGTTTGGTTGTTATAGTGGTCATTCAGTGCTTGTATGGCGGAGTTGTAATCATCCACGGTGGCTATAACACTTCCATTTTTTTTATATTCACCATCTAAGGCTGCACGTATTAGAGGACCATCTATTTTTATGAAATCTACCAAGTCACCAAAAACCTGTAGGCGATTTAAGTGAGATTTTCCGTTTGAGTAATCATCCAAAGCAAATCGAAAGCCTTGTTTCTTCATTTTTTCTAAATGAGAAATACTGGCGTTTCTATCTACATTATGTTCCAGAATTTCAAAAATGATGTCATTTGGTTTAAGCGTGTATTCCTCAAGTTTTTTTATCAAGCCTTCAAAAAAATCGGGTGACAGTGCTGATATAACAGAGATGTTTACAGTAAAAGGGGAAATATTGGCATATTCTATACAGTTGTTGAGTGTACGTTTATCGAAAGCCTGATGGTATCCCGCATTGTATGCTGTTTCTGATAGTTCTCCTATGGAGAACTCCTTAGAGAAATTTTTAGGGCATGCAAGCAACTCATGCGCTATAAAATCATCTTTACCATATATAGGCTCATCTTTTACTACACATCTGCCCGCGCTATTATGTAGGGCATTAGTAGCAAGAGCTTCATGCAGAGCTTTAAAGGAATGTTGTTTTAGTCCCGTAAACGCCCTTATTAGAAGGTCATCTTTAGTATGATTGTTGTTCATTACACTTGCCCCTTAAATTATTATGAAAACTAGCACTGTTCATACAATAAATTCAAGCTTTTATATTCTATATAAATATGACCTATATCGTGACTTAATGAATTATCACACCTTTAAGAGTTTAATATTAAATAGTATTTTGTCTACACGCCAGGCGCCACCAGCTTAGGAGTTTTTGATTGGAATTGAAGTATCTTCTGACCATTTTCAGCCCTTATCCGTTCAACATCCTCCAGTACATGTTGCCAATTTTTTACTGTTACAGTAGTTGTGGCGGCTAAAAAGGCCGCCCCTACGACAAATTTTATGGCGGTTTTTGCT
>JAESUK010000204.1 GCA_016763095.1 Alphaproteobacteria bacterium | reverse complement strand
GTTTCTACAATGGAAGACAAAGCACATGATATAGACATCTTCGTTACAACAACTGGTAACAAAGACATCATCACAGTAGATCACATGCGCACAATGAAAGACCGCGCGATCGTGTGTAACATTGGTCACTTTGACAATGAAATCCAAGTTGAGCCACTTCGCAATATGAAATGGACAAACATCAAGCCACAAGTAGATGAAATCACATTCCCTGACGGAAAGCGTATCATTCTTCTTGCAGAAGGTCGTTTGGTTAACCTTGGTTGTGCAACAGGTCACCCATCATTCGTGATGAGCGCATCATTCACAAACCAAACTTTGGCACAAATTGAGCTTTGGAAAAATACGGATAAGTATGAAAACAAAGTTTATGTTCTTCCTAAGCATTTGGACGAAAAAGTGGCTGCATTACACCTTGATAAGGTCGGCGCGAAACTTACAGTTCTAAGCAAAGATCAGGCTGATTATATCGGCGTTGAAATCAAAGGACCGTTCAAAGGCGAGGCATACCGCTACTAAGGTTAATACCTACAAACAAGAAAAACTGTCGTTTTTTCTTGTAATATGAAAAAGAAAACCCTACACCTATATACGAACTTTAGGTGTAGGATATGATGAACACTTCACGACAAGATCTTTTAACGCTCATTGATGGCATTATCGCAGACGAACAACTTGCCTGTGATAAGAGAGATATCGTCTGGAGTTTTTCTTCTAACACCGCAAAGTCTATCGTTCACAAAATTTTCAGGGGTGACCTCAGACGTAGCCAAGAACCCACCCTCACCCATATTTTCACCGTCTCAGGCATGGATGCCAAGGGTGAATTTGCTCACTTTATGCCCGAAGAAGAGCGGATCATACGCCTCTTTCATGATTTATTTGAAGACACAGAGCTTGAGATTTCTGATGGGGAAACATGGGGTATGAAAACGGATACTCTCATAAAAATTGATATTTTAACCCGCGGTGAAGACGATCTTTATTTCGACTATATTGTAGCATTAGGTCATGACCCTCTATGTGTTGATATAAAACTTGATGACATTCAAGATAACCTCGATCTCTCAGAAAACCTCACCCTAATAAGGGATGTAGAAAAAACCCAAAGAAAGATGATTGCCAATAACTATTTGAAGGCGGTTAAAACAGATAAAATTCCCGCTGGTTACAGCCCTGTATCTTTTGTCGATGATCATTACGACAAAGGAGAACAAAAAATAGCGCACCAAATTGTCGAAAAATACTTCACATACCCCCCAACCAATACAACCGTACCGTCCAACACCATCTCTTGCATCCTCAATTAATAAATATCGCGCTTCCCTCGACTCTGTTTTTTGATAGACTAAGAACATGTCTATACAAAAGAAAGATTCGTTGTTTAAAAACTGGCTCCCAACTGGAAAAAAGGGCGGTGCTCAGCTAGAACGCCTTAAAGTCTTTCTTGATTCTGCCCCTGGAGAGTATTTCGGATGGTCAGATAAATCAGATACCCTGCTCTATAGCCCTGGCTTTGCAAGACTATTTGGTGAAGACGTTCTTTCTTCACATGAAGGGATTCAAAATAGTTTAGAGCCTTTCGACGCCGCAAGCTTTGAAGCAACACTAAAGAACTACCAAAAAGACCCGTGCCCGAAAGAACTTATCGTACAAACATATAATGGGCGCTACCTTGAGCTGTCTTTTCGTTGGGGCGAAAGCGACAGCCTCCATTACCATGTAATTTGGGCGCGTGACATTACTGATGTTCATAAAGCTCATCAACAAATTCAAAAAGAAACCGAAGAAAATAATAAGGGTGTTAAACGCCTTCAACATATCCTCGACGCCCTCCCTCAACCTATTTGGATCAGAGATTCCACGGGTAAAATAACATGGTGTAATAGCGCTTATGGCGAATCCTTTGGGAAAACAACGACCGAAATTATTGAAGAACAGAAAAACATCTCTATCAAGCCTAAGGGTGCGAGCAAAAAGGTAACATCTGAGGCCATAGCTGCCAAAGCCCTCAAAACTGGACAACTTCAAACCTTGGATGGGTATGGAATCGTCAAAGGTGAACGTCTAAGCATCCAAATCCAAGAAAAGCCCTACGCAAATCTTGATATCACAGTTGGACTAGCAGAAAACCTGACATGGAAAGAAGAAATAGAGTCCAAAAATAAAAGGAATATGAGCGGATATCACACAGTCTTGGGATCACTCCAAACAGCTGTCGCGCTATATGACGCAGATCAACGCCTAGAATTTTATAACGCAGGCTTCTCACAACTTTGGCAATTAGAAGAAAGCTGGCTTAACCAAAAACCAAAGCTCGGGGACATTCTCGAAAAACTTAGAGAAACCCGCAGACTTCCAGAACAAACAAACTTCAAAGATTATAAGCGC
This sequence comes from Alphaproteobacteria bacterium, assembly GCA_016763095.1. Classification (GTDB taxonomy): domain Bacteria; phylum Pseudomonadota; class Alphaproteobacteria; order Micavibrionales; family Micavibrionaceae; genus UBA1850. The sequence goes on along the minus strand of JAESUK010000204.1, from coordinate 7,620 downwards.
GGATGGACAGACATGTTCACCAAACTTATCGATACGCATAGTGATATGATCGTCCTCCCCGATGGCACAGTGCTCAGAACACAAATTATTCCCCATCCTATGGGCGGATTAAGCCACGTCTATGAAGATGTGACAAGCAACCTCGAGCTTGAATCCTCCTACAACACATTGATGGCAGTGCAAAAAGAAACCATCGACAACCTAACTGAAGGGGTTGTTGTGTATGGAAGTGATGGACGATTAAAATTATGGAATCACACGTTTAAAGAGCTTTGGGGGCTAAACCCAGAAGATTTAGAGGGCGAACCTCATATCACAAAAATATTTGATCGCACCAAAGATTTCTTTGAAGAAGATTTTTGGATAAATCGCAAAAAATTCATTCTTAGTGCTCTTGAAAGCAGAGTCCAAAAGCGTTCGTTATTAGAACGTAAAGACGGCATAATCATAAACTTTTCTTCTATGCCTCTTCCAGATGGTGGGATGCTATTCACTTATGCCGATGTCACCGACAGCATTCGCGTGGAAGAAGCATTGCGTGAAAAAAACACTGCCCTTGAAACCGCAGAACAGCTTAAAACTGACTTCTTGGCAAAAATTTCATATCAATTAAGAACACCACTCAGTGCCCTTATCGGGTTTAATGATATTCTTGATCATGAATATTTTGGACCATTGAATGAGAAGCAAAAAGAATATACGCAAGGCATGAAGGATGCGGGGCAAAGCCTCAAAAACCTCATTGACGATATCCTTGATCTTACAAGCATTGAGGCAGGCATTATCTGTTTGGAAACCGAAGAGACCGAAATCTCTGGGCTTTTAAAAACAATCAAAGGCAGCACCCAAGATTGGGCTGACAACAAACAAATCCGTATTGATCTCAAATGTCCAAAAACAATTGGCAAAATTAATATAGACAGCAAGCGTATCAAACACGCAATCACACATCTTATTCGTAACGCCATTAACTTCACACCTGAAAAGGGCACGATCCATATCTCTGCAAAAAAACAAAAAAATCAGATGCTGATCGCCATTCAGGATACGGGAGATGGAATTCCACAAGAACACCTCAACCAAATTTTCAAACCATTTGAAAAATCTGTCACAACTGAACAGAAAAATATAAGCGGTGGCGCGGGTCTTGGTTTAACGCTGGTCAAGAACATTGTCGAGCTCCACAGAGGATCAATAAAGGTCGAAAGCATAGAACACAAAGGGACAACAGTCACCCTCTCCTTCCCGCTTTAAATCCATCAAAACATCATTAACGCTTCCCCATTGTGTCAGCCCGTTGAAGAACGGGGTTTGGCAAGTTTATATATCTGTCATGGCAGTATTTTGAACATAAAAAAAGAGCGCCATAAAGGCGCTCTCTCTAATTCTTATATCAAGCTTCGATTAGAAGTTGATTTGAGTTCCAAGAAGAACTGATGTTGAATCAGCATCTACAGGACCATTATCCATGTCAAGGTAGCTGATTGATCCGCGGAAGCTCATGCCTGGGCCGTATGAATAAACAACACCACCTGTGTAACGGTCAGTATCAGTTTCTGATGTGATCGCTGCATCGTTGTCGTTAGTCAAGTATGAAACACCCAATTTGAAAGGACCAGTTGTGTAGTCAGCACCAACAACCAATGTTTCATTGTCATCGCCATTGTCTTGGCCATTGTTGTTCTCAGTGTATACTACACCAAGTCCAAATGCACCAAGGTCAAGGTCAAGACCAACATTCCACTCGTCAAAGTCATCAGCGTTCGCGCCAGTGTCTGTTTCAAGTTCAGCCATTGTGTAACCAGCACCAAAGATAAAGCCAACATTGTTGAACATGCCTTCGTAACGTGCAGCAACTTCGTACTGTGTACCAAGTGTGTCATTACGGTCATCAATGCTAACACCATCAAGATCACGGAAACCGTCTTGAATGTCTGGTGTGTATGTCAAACCAGCTTGGAAGCCGTTCATGATTGGTGACAAGTAAGTAAGTTTGTTAGCGTCGCCTGTGTTATCAGCAGCACCATCATTCGCGTAATCAAGCGGTGATGTGATTGTTACTGGGAAAAGACCATTTACAGGTTGTACGAACTGACGGATACCATCAACGTTTGAGTCAGCTGAAGGAGCAGCAACTTGTAGCAAGTAAGCAGCACCATCTTCGTTACCAACATTAACGCGACCCCATGAGCCAGCGAAGTATGCGTAAGATTCATCAACAGCGAAAGCATCGTTTCCGTCTGTTTCAGCTTCTACGTGAACACCAACTGTAAGACCGTTGTCTAAAGTTGTTTCTCCACCGAAATGAAGTTCTGTTTCTTGCAACATGTCAAGGCCACGTGCTTCAACGCCAGCAGCTTCGTCTTGGCTGCTAATTACGCCATAAGCTTTAAGGTGACCACCAAGGTCAAGTGAAAGTCCGTTAGCTGAAGCTGATGTAGCTACTGCTGTAAGACCTAGAACAGCAACGCTGCTTAAAAGTAATTTTTTCATGATTAATCTCCAATTATTTTTCTACGCAATGTAAAAATGAATCATTAAGTTTGATAGGCCATTATTGACCGACTAAAATGAATCCAATTTCTTGAACTCGATCTTATTTTGCGCTAAACCCCCTAAAACTCAAGACACGCCCAGAGGATATATTTCTCACTTCAAAAAATCGTGTCATTTTTGCAACAGTCATTTTTGCAACAGCCAAGTGTATTATCCCATAAACACTAATGTAGAAAACACTTACACACTTGTAGTGGTCATTTCTGCATGCTAGAAGATAGAGGTAGAGTAAATGAAAAAAATTATCAAAAAGGTTGATAACACATGAAAAAAACAACATTCACGCTTCTCGCAATCATAGCAACAAGCGCATTACTTACCCTAAATGGATGTAGTGGCATTAATACAGAAGCGAAGTACCCAACGGGTGCAGACCGCGCCTCCACAGAAACAAACGGCGGTATCTATGCCGAAGCCCCAACAATATGGGGAAATGGCAAGTCTTTGTTGAACCAAAAAGGCGATGAAGCCAAAAGCGAAGGCATCACAGTCAACAGCTTCCTTTGGCACGCCGCCCTCGACACAGTATCCTTTATGCCCTTGGCATCTGCCGATCCCTTCGGCGGAACAATCCTAACCGATTGGCACAGCGACACCAGCGCGCCACATGAACGCATTAAGTTAAATGTCTTCATCCTTGGGAAAGAGCTTAAAGGATCAGCAGTTAAAGTAACGGTTTTCAAACAAGTAAAAACGGGCACATGGGTCAATGTTGATCCTGCGCCTGAAACAGCACGTAAACTTGAAGATGCGATCTTAACCCGTGCGAGACAACTTCGCATTGCGCAATTAGACCGCAAATAAGGCATATATAATAGAGACGACGATATAAAGACGATAAAGAGTGTGTAATGACAAACGAAATAACCAAAGAAGCTATTCGCTATAATATAAGAGAAACTGAAGAAAAATGGCGGGCTTTCTGGGAAGACAAGAAATCCTTCCTCGCAGAAACTGACGACAAAAAAGACAAATACTATGTCCTTGAAATGTTTCCCTACCCGTCTGGGCGAATCCATGTTGGTCATGTTCGTAACTACACACTTGGTGATGTGGTTGCGCGTTACAAAAAAGCACAGGGTTATAATGTCATGCATCCAATGGGCTGGGATGCCTTTGGATTACCTGCTGAAAACGCCGCGATCGAAAACAATCGCCACCCAGCAGAGTGGACATACGAAAATATCGCAGCAATGCGTGTTCAGCTTAAATCTATGGGTCTGTCCATTGACTGGTCAAAAGAGATCGCAACATGCCATCCTGAATATTACCGCCATGAGCAAAAAATGTTCTTAGACTTCTATAAGAACGGCATTGCTTATCGTAAGGAAGCAACTGTCAATTGGGATCCTGTTGAAAATACAGTGCTTGCCAATGAACAAGTTGTAGACGGCAAGGGCTGGAGATCAGGCGCACCCGTTGAGCGCAGAAAGCTTAACCAATGGTCATTAAAGATCACGGATTACGCCGAAGACTTAATAGAAGGCTTAAAAACACTCGACCGCTGGCCTGAAAAAGTCCGCACCATGCAGGAAAACTGGATTGGTAAATCACAAGGTCTTCAATTCAAATGGGACATCGTGGACTCAGAAGACACTATAGATGTCTACACAACTCGCCCTGATACAATTTTTGGCGCAAGCTTTGTTGGCTTGGCACTTGACCATGCCCTCACCCAAAAACTTGTTGCGGGTAAAGATAGCTTTGATACATTCAAAGCACAATGCGAAGCAGTCGGCACATCCGAAGCCGCCATCGAACAAGCTGAGAAAATCGGCTTTGATACAGGCTTTAAGGTAAAGCATCCATTTTTACACGGCGTAGAGCTTCCTATTTATATCGCAAACTTCATCCTTATGGATTACGGAACAGGCGCAATTTTTGCCTGCCCCGCACATGACCAACGTGACTTGGACTTCGCCAACAAATATGGGTTAAGTGTATTGCCTGTTGTTGCACCTGAGGATGATGAAAACTTCTCCGTTGAAAAAACCGCCTATACAGGCACAGGGAAACTCGTAAATTCTGAGTTCCTAAATGGCATGACCATTGAAGAAGCCAAAAAAGAAATTACAACCCGCATTGAAATAAAGGGAACTGGCTTTAGTACAACCCAGTACCGCCTTCGCGACTGGGGAATTTCCCGTCAACGTTACTGGGGATGTCCAATCCCTATGGTGCATTGTGATGATTGCGGAATTGTCCCCGTAAAGGAACAAGACTTACCAGTTACACTTCCAACGGATGTAAGCTTTGATAAACCAGGCAACCCACTTTACCATCACCCAACATGGAAAAATACGTCTTGCCCAAGTTGTGGCAAAGATGCCCAGCGCGAAACAGATACCTTTGATACCTTCTTTGAATCAAGTTGGTACTTCGCACGTTACTGCGACCCAAGAAACGAAGACACAGCCTTTGGTAAAGATAAAGCAAATTACTGGGTCCCTGTTGACCAATATATTGGTGGGGTTGAACATGCCGTTCTTCACCTTCTTTATTCACGCTTCTTTACCCGCGCCTTAAGTGACTGCGGATATTTGGATGCGAAAGAACCATTCTCTGGGCTTTACACGCAAGGCATGGTGAACCACGCCACATATAAAGACCAAAATGGTAAATGGGTCATTCCAAAAGATGTGATCAAGGATGATAACAGAAATTTCGTCCTCGCATCCGATCAATCCCCCGTCACTCAGGGCAAGATTATCAAAATGTCTAAATCCAAAAAGAACGTGGTTGATCCGCAGGATATTCTTGAGACATACGGCGCAGATGCCGCACGTATGTTCATCTTATCTGACAGCCCGCCAGAACGCGATCTTGAATGGACAGAAAACGGTGTGGATGGGGCTTGGAAATACATCAACAAGCTTTACCGCATATTGAATGAACGCATGGATGATCTTCCTGCTGTAGGCACAGAAGCCCCTACTGATTTCTCAGATGATGCAAAGAAACTACGTCAGAAAGCACATAATACGATCCTTGCGATCTCGCATGATATCGAAGCCTTCCACATGAATAAAATGGTGGCACGTATCCGTGAGCTTTCAAACATGATCGAAGCCTTTAAACCACAAAACGATGCAGACCATTGGGCAATCCGTGAAGCTTTTGAAATTATGATCAGATGCATGAACCCAATGATCCCACATCTATCAGAAGAACTTTGGGCAACGCTTGGGCACACAATTCCACTTGTAGAAACACCATGGCCAGTGGCAGATGAAAGCTTACTTGTCAGCGACACAGTTGATCTTGGCGTACAAATTAATGGTAAAGTAAAAGTCACCATCACATTACCAAAAGATGCGGATCAAAAAACCGCTGAAGAAACAACCTTTGCAAACGATGTCATCAAGAAATTGGTCGCAGATAAAACTGTTCGTAAGTTCATCTACGTACCAAACCGAATTGTAAATGTCGTGATAGGATAAATATATGTTTCGCGCATTACTTCTAAGCTTTTTGCTCTGCACACTTGTCGCATATCTCTCGGCATGTGGGTTTACGCCTACTTACTCAAAGTATGAAAAGAGCAACGCATCGTCTGAGCTTACTCAAATTAAGATTGATCTTATTCCAAACCAAGAAGGTCAAAAGCTCAGAAACATTTTGATTGATCGCTTCTACCAAAGTGGCTATCCACTCAATCCAAAATACACACTTAATATCGCACCAATTGAAGAAAAGCTCCGTGACTTGGATGTAACAATTACCTCCGACACCACCCGCGCGCAGATGAAGCTCACAAGCGAAATGACACTGATTGATAATGAAACAGATAAAGTCCTTCTGAAACGCTCACTCAAATCCATCACAAGCTACAACGTTTTGGGAAGTGAGTTTGCCACCCGCGTGACTGAGAAAAACGCACGGGACAACGCAATCAACGATATCGCACGCCAAATTGAGCGCGCCATTATATTGCATATAAAATTCACACCAACCTCACAAGCAGGACAATAGCGCATGAAGGTTGCTTATAGAGACATAAAAAACTTTGCGCAAAACCCACCCCCTACTTTGGCAGTCATTCTTGTCTATGGACCTGATTATGGTCTAATGAAAGATCGTGTGGAAACCATTGCTAAGAAAACCGTCGATGATATCCATGATCCCTTTAACGTCGCAGACATTGACCTTGATGCACTTGAAAATGTTGCACAGATTATTGATGAGGCAAACACCATTTCAATGATGGGTGGTCGTCGCCTAATCCGTGTACGCTCAGGCGCAGACAAGCTCACCGCGACGCTTAAAGAATATCTCAAAGACCCAAACAAAGATGCGCTGATATTGATTGAGGCAGGACCGCTTAGCCCACGCTCAACACTTCGAAAGCTCTGCGAGACCGATAAGAAATTCGCAACCGCCCTTCCGTGCTATGTGGAGGAAGCCCGCGACCTCGCAGGTCTAATCAGTCAGACACTCAAACAAAATGGCTATACAATCGACAGAGACGCACAAATGTGGCTCGCCGAAAACCTAACAGGCGACCATCTACGCGCCAAAAGCGAAATTGAAAAACTTATCATCTACAAAGGCAAAGATGACGGAACCCAGATCACCCTGCGCGATTCAATGCTCAGTTCTGGCATGGCAGGCACACAATCCCTTGATGATTTGGTGTACGCTGTGGCTGATCGGAACATTCGTGCAAGCTTAAAAAGCTTGGACACACTTATCCAAGATGGTATTCCCGCGATTGCTGTACTCCGTGCCCTTCAAAACCATTTCCGTAAGCTGTTACAAGTCCGCTCTATGATCGACACGGGCGCATCTCCACTGGATGCATTGAACGCCTTAAGACCTCCACTGTTCTTTAAAGTCAAAGATCGCTTCTCTGGGCAAGTCAGAAATTGGAGTACACCTCACATTCACGAGACTCTACAAGCACTTTCCGACATAGAAGCAAAATCAAAGACCACCGGTTATAACCCCGACACATTGGTGGGACAATTCATTGCTCAACTTCAAATGAAACAAAGCGCATAAACACTCATATAAAAAGGAACTCAAGATGGCTCAATATATAATGATGTACCTCGGTGGAAACCC
>JAESUK010000203.1 GCA_016763095.1 Alphaproteobacteria bacterium | reverse complement strand
TCAGGTGGCGTTCTTTCTTTATCAAAAGGTAGCTATGCCGATTATAATGCAACAAACGAACTTCCAGATACGCAGATAGGTGCCCCCGGTGGCGATGCTCCGCTTGCTGTTGTGAATGGTACAGCTGGAGCGGACAAGCTTTTTGGAACGGCCGTTGTCGATACAATTAATGGTCTTGATGGAAATGATAAGCTTTATGGTCTTGCTGGGAATGATCGTATTAATGGCGGTAACGGTGACGATGCCATCGCAGGTGGTGCAGATGATGACGATCTTCGCGGGGATGCTGGGAACGATAAGCTTTATGGTCAAAGCGGAAATGACACACTGCGTGGAGGTGACGGAAATGATCGCCTTGACGGAGGCACAGGCGACGACCTTATGTATGGTCAAAATGATAATGACTTCATGTATGGTGGTGACGGCGATGATCGCATGTATGGTGGTACAGGCAACGACCTTCTAAAAGCAGGCAATGGAACAGATAGACTCTACGGAGAAGATGGTGATGACCGCCTTATGGGTGGTGGTGGTAACGACCGCCTCGATGGAGGAAACGGTAATGATTACATTCACGGATATGACGATGATGATGTTCTTCTAGGGCGCGCAGGAAATGATGATATGCGTGGAGATGCAGGGAATGACACGCTCTATGGACATGACGGGAATGACCGCCTGTTTGGTGGTGAAGGCAATGATATAATTTATGGCGGGAATGATGATGACCGCATTGTTGGAAACGGTGGAAATGACACCCTTCGTGGGGATGCTGGCGTTGACCAACTTGATGGTGGCGATGGTGATGATGATGCCCGTGGCGGTGCTGGCAACGATGTTGTTGATGGGGAAGATGGAAATGACCGCGTTGAAGGAGATGACGGAGACGATATTGTTATTGGTGGGCAAGGATCGGATATTGTTCTAGGGGATGACGGAAATGACATCCTTTATGGCGGTGGTGTAGATTCATACGACATTACACTTATCCGACAGGCAAACCCTGGGGTGATCTTTCATGAAGGCGCGCAGAGCTTCTATCAAATCGTACAAACATCAGTTAATTTTGCAACGGCATCGGCCAATGCATCAGCGACAATTCTTAATGGGGCAAACGGACATCTTTTAAGCATTGATTCAGCCGTAGAGAACACATTCCTTTATAATTACCTTCAACCCTTTATTGGCGGACAACGTGTATGGATAGCGGCAAGTGATGCTGGTACAGAGGGTGAATGGCTTGCCACCGAAGGCGCACATGCAGGATACGACATAAGCCTTGCTTACAGTAATTGGGGCGCAGGACAGCCAAACAACCTTGGCGGCAATCAAAATTATGCAACCCTTTGGAATAATGGCACAGACACATGGGACGATCGTCCAGGAACGGACTCATTCTACTATGTGATCGAATGGGACTTCGAGGATGTGATTGTAGATAATAATGCTGATACGCTATCTGGCGGGAATGGCGATGACACCGTTTATGGTGGCGGTGGCAACGATATCATTCGAGGGAACAATGATAATGACCTCCTCTATGGTGAAAAAGGGAATGACACTATTTATGGTGGAAACCAAGATGACATCATCTTTGGTGGCGACGGGGACGACATCCGCCTTGATGGAGACGCAGGGAATGACATTATTTACGGTGGCTTAGGGAATGATTACATCGTTGGGGATTTAGGGAATGACACCCTCTTCGGAGAAGATGGCGATGACCGTCTTGACGGAAACGACGGAGACGACGTTATTGATGCAGGTGACGGCGCAGATACGGTTTATGGCGGGAATGACAACGACACGATTAATGGCGGTGCGGGCGATGATGTTCGCCTTGATGGCGATGCGGGTGACGATATCATTAATGGAGGGCTTGGAAATGACTATATCATCGGAGACAACGGCAATGATATTTTGAACGGCGATGAAGGTGCAGATACAATCTATGGCGGTAACAACAATGACATCATTAACGGTGGCGATGGCGACGATGTTCTTCTTGATGGAGATGCTGGCGACGATACAATCAATGGTGGTAACGGAAACGACACTATCTTTGGTGATACGGGCACAGACATCCTGAACGGTGATGCTGGCGATGACACTTTCCTTATTGCGGGAACAAATGGCTATAACGATACATTCAACGGTGGCGCGGATACAGATACCCTACGCAACACTGGGGGTACATTCTATATCAACAGCACAATGACCTTTACGAGCGTTGAAAATATCAACGGAAACAATGCCCGCCTACAACTTGAGGACAATGTTACCATTGATCTTTCTAACTTTGTGACAACGATTAACCTGACCGAGATCAGAGGATCAAACTTTGTTGATACCATCACAGGAACGCAAGATGATGATGTCATCAATGGTCGCAATGGTGATGATGTTCTTAATGGTCACGATGGAAATGATACTCTTAATGGCGGAAATGATAATGACACGCTCAATGGTGGCTTAGGAACCGACATCCTTCCTGGTGGCGCTGGTACAGACATAATGAACGGCGATAATGGCGACGATATCTTCCAAGTAAGTGGCACAGAAGGATATGGAGATACATTCAACGGGGGCATTGGAACAGATACGATTGTAAATATAAGCGGAGACTTCTATTTTGATAGCGCAACAAGCTTTAACAGTATAGAGGAGATTGATGGCAATGGTCGCCGTCTTCGTCTTGCTGACAACACAACAATTGATCTCTCAGGCATTACAACATCAACGAATGTGTCAGAGATTTATGGCTCTAACCTCGTAGACACGATCACAGGCACACAAGACGATGACATCATTAATTCTCGTAATGGCGATGACATCATTGACGGAGGACTTGGGAACGATACGATTAATGCGGGGAATGATAATGACACAGTAAGTGGTGGTATGGGGAATGACACCATTCGCGGTGGTGGTGGAACAGACCTTCTCAACGGAAATGATGGAGACGATGTCTTCCAAGTGAACAGTACGGAAGCGCGAAACGATACATTTAACGGAGGAGCGGGCACAGACACCATCCGCAATATTGGAACGGGTGACATGTACTTTAATGCAGGAACAACGTTAAACAGTATCGAGGCTATCGATGGTAACGGCCTTAGATTACGCTTTGATGATCCCGTCACTATCGACTTCTCAGGCTATACTTTAACAAACATATCAGAGCTTTATGCAGGAAACGGCAATGATACAATTACAGGTAGTGCAGGCAATGATACTTTCCGCGGGCGCAACGGAACAGACATCTTGAATGGTGG
>JAESUK010000202.1 GCA_016763095.1 Alphaproteobacteria bacterium | reverse complement strand
TTCCTCTTTTAAGTTCAGGCGGAAGGCTCGTTACAGGATGTTCAATTGCAGCAGGTGTGCGTGTTTGCTCAATAGAAGCAAGTGTTTCCAGCGCGACTGATGCACGGTCTGCTGCTTGGGCAAGCATAACCGAAACTTTATCAGGGTCTGCGACAACTTGAGGGTTATTGTAAAAATCTCCTTTGTTCGTTGAGCAGGCGCTTATTGCCAACAGTGAAGGAATAAGAATAAGTAACAGATAATTATTTTTCATTTGAGTGAACCAAATTTTGTTTATAACTTTTGTGATTATCACCAATCCATGAGCATAAGACAAGACGCCATTTCATTTTTTTGTCTTTTTTACAAAATCTATTAACGCCCGACGTTAACTAGCCCTTGTCTTTTCATGGCATTATAGACCTTTTTTCTATATTTCCCGCCGATACTTGGTGTGCGAGAATTATAGTAAGCAATTGATTTTGATAAAGACTTGGTTTCGTTCATATGCTGTCTGAGAATCCAAGCGGATACACCAAGGTTTGTGCAGGCATCATTTTGTATCCAATGTTTTGCCGTGCGTTCACTTACACCCCAAAAGCGCGCCAGTTGAGGCACCCAAAGTGTATTGATTTGCATGGGACCTAAATCATAAGTCCCATTTGTATTTTTGACGGCTTGCCCAACTTTTCCACCTTCAACGGTCATGATGCCGATCATGACAGCGGGGGGGATGTTGTATGTTTGGGCGGCTAATAATAAGCAGGCTGCGATTACGGTCGTCATCTTGTGCCTCTTTCCTTAGCTCTCTTGTGTATCTTTTTTCGCAGAGAAGAAAGACATTGGGCTGGAGCCTTCTGGGGGACTAGCGTTCTCAGCATGTGGTGGTGTTTGGGTAACAGGTTGAGCAGGGGGTTGCTCTGTTACTGGTGGCGCGACAGGGGGTGGCGCAGTTACGGGGGCGGCTACTGGCACTTCTTGAGCAATTGGCTGAGTAGGCGCAGTGGGTGCTGTTGTGCCCTCTTGTGCTGTTGCTGTTTCAGGTGTGTTTGTCATGGCGCGGGCGAGTGTTTTTAATAATTCCATGCGTTGATCAAACATTGTCCAAACGCCATCGATTGTAATAGCGCCTGTTTCACGTTCTTTGTCGGTCATTGCCATGATGCGCGCCATTTCAGAGAAATGACATTGGCTATAGATTGTAACGATTGCGTTTAGAATGCCCGTGTAATTATAAGACTTTTCAGGGATTTCTTTTTTAATTGCGTCAATTTCAGACTGAATACGCTGGATAATTTTTCTCAATAATTTTTCAGGTGCTTGTCCAAAGGGAAAGGCTGATACAGAATTAATCAAAGGCACCATGCTTGTAATATTTTGCAGGGTTTCTTGGGCTTGATCTTGAGGCTGTGCGGACACAGGAAGTGTTTCCAACCGTTCTGCGCCCTCGTGCACGGATGAAAAGTTATTAGAAAAGCTTCCCAAAGTTTCGAAAGAGGAAACAATTTTCTCAATGTCATCATCTTTTGGGGCTTGTCCTACAATTTGATACATATTTGCGATTACGGGACTTAGGACAGCTGCCAAACTGACTTGCAGATCATCTGCTTCTGGGTCTTTTGATTCTAAGCCAAGTTTGCCAGATAGGGCTGTACTGGTTTTTGTATGACTTGTTAAGAGTTTGGCAATTGTTTCTGCTTGGTCTGCAGTAGAAGGCATGGCGGTGGCTTGTCCTCCCATAACGGTGCGGACGGCAACTTCGTTTACGGATGTAAAAAGTGGCGCGCCGATTTTTTCAAAGATTTGAAGTAGAAATTTATTGTTATTATTCATTGTTGTTTAATAGTCCTAATTCTTATTTTATGTCGGTTAAAAGCGCATCGATATCTTTTGGTCGACCACGGATAATTTTCACTTGTCCCATTTTGTTTCTGTAGATCACAAACGGTGTTACATCCAATTCCCAGTCCTGCATGATGGCCATGTTTTCTTGAACTTTTTGGATGTTATATTTCTCATCAACAGGAAGGGCAAATTCATCCCCGTCCATGTGATCAAAGAATGCTTTTTGTGGGTGAAGCTCGTCAATAAGCTTTGCTGCTTCATACAGGCTTTCTTTCCCCATGATTCCCACAGGCAGAAGGCGTGTTCTTATGTCGCTTGTCTCGTATGATTTTTTCTCACGGAGGTCGGCTATGAATTGGTGACAATGTGAGCACTCAGGATCAATGAAGGCATAGACCAACGGTGCAGTTGGTTTCCCAAATTCTACCCAATTTCCAGCTTTTAGAATTTTGAGTAATTTTTCAGATGGAGAGTCTGGGTCAACTTTTACAGGTTGAATGGAGATAGTACTTGTTGTTGGCGTAGGTGTTGCAGAAGCGGTTACAACAGGTGTGGGTTTAGGTGCCACTTGTGTTGTTGGTACAGGCGTGGGAGCAGGGATTGCTTTTGGCGGTTGTACTGTTGGAATTGTTGTTGTAGATATGCAGGATTTGCTTTGATGTAGCGATCGATTTGATCGGCTGTGATAAGCTTTCCTGTGCGATCCAACAAAACACCAACCACGTAGGCTTCTTGGTTCGGTGTGGCATATACGAATTGTTTATGACCATCTTTGACGGTCATCCATCCAGAAAGCCCCAAATCATTTCCAAGAAACCTTACCTGTGCACCTTTATCGGCAAGAGATTGTATGTAATCTGGATATGCCATTGTGTTGGTGGCTTGGGCGCGAACATTTGTACTTATGATTGTGAAACAAATAGTCAAAAGAGCTAAAAAGAGATGTTTGGTCATCGTATTTTCCAATTTTTAAATTAAACTGCGATGATTTTAGTCATAAAGCCCCACACATTCAAAGGAAATACCGAAAAATCTTTAATTTATACGGTGCTTTGTATAAACTATTAGCTGTATGAAAATTTAAAAAGGGGATTCTAATGGGATTTGGTACAGGATTATTAATTGTTATTGGGCTTTAGGTCGTTGTTACCATTGTTCTTTATAACCGTTTGGTGGCGCTTCGCCAGACACGGAAAAATGCATTTTCAGATATAGATGTTCAATTAAAACAGCGTTATGATCTTGTGCCTAACCTGATAGAAACGGTTAAAGGTTATGCCAGTCACGAAAAAGAAGTTTTTGAAACAGTGACAAAGATGCGTGCGAAAGTTAGTGATGCCAAAACAGATGGTGAACGTATGAAAGCAGAGGGTGCTCTTGGAGGGGCGCTGATGAATTTGTTCGCAGTTGCTGAAAATTATCCAGATCTTAAAGCAGACACAAACTTCTTGAAGCTTCAAGATGAGCTGTCTGATTTGGAAAACAAAATCTCTGCGGCGCGTCGATTCTTTAATAATGCGACAAACGAGCTGAATACATCTGTGCAACAATTCCCAAGCAATCTTATTGCGAAAAACTTCGGATTTAAAATTGAAGAGTTCTTTGAGTTGGATGAAGCAGAAGCTGAGGCCGCACGCAAAGCTCCGAAGGTAAGCTTTAAGTAGTATTATGGCGGTAGGTTCTGTTGGTTTAAAAACACATATCTGGAATAACAATCTGTGGTCGATGCTGTTTCTTGGCATTTATCCATTGATCATGCTTGGAATTTTGTGGTTGATCGGGGCGCTTATTGGTGGAGGTCTTGCCCCCGTCGGCGTTGATCGTATTTCGATGGGAGTTAATTCTGGTAACGGTATTGTTGTGGCGTATTGGCCATTGATGGTCACGGGTATTTCAATCTGGTTTGTCATTGCTTATTTCTGGCACACGCGGATGATCAGTAAAATGGCGCATTCACATTCTGTGTCGCGTGCGCAAGAGCCAGAGCTTTATAATCTGGTTGAGAATTTATGCATTTCCGTTGGGATGACAATGCCCATGCTTCACATTATTGAAACTCATGCGCGCAATGCCTTTGCCAGTGGGATTAGTGATAAGAGCTATACCATCACTGTGACGCGGGGTTTGTTAAATTCACTTCGTAAAGATGAGGTTGAGGCTGTGCTCGCGCATGAGCTGACCCATATTCGTAACCGTGATGTACGGTTGTTAATGGTGTGCATTATCTTTACAGGGATGATCGGGTTTGCAGCGCAGATGATGTGGTCATCTGTGCGGTATAATATGTTTATGCCACGGCGCAGTAGTGGGAACAGCCGAGGGAGCACAATGATGCTGTTTCTGGCGATTGCTGCCGTGTTATGGGTTGGGTATATGGCAACCTTGTTCACGCGCTTTGCACTGTCCAGAAAGCGGGAATTTATGGCCGATGCGGGTGCGGTTGAGCTGACCAAAAATCCAGAAGCGATGATGCGTGCTTTAATGCGTATTGCAGGGATGGATCGGATGAAGCAAACAAGCGCTGATATTCAAATGATGTGTGTTGAAAATACTGTTCCATTTTTGGGGATGTTTAAAACGCATCCACCGA
>JAESUK010000201.1 GCA_016763095.1 Alphaproteobacteria bacterium | reverse complement strand
TAGTCTCGTAGGAAGTGAGAGAGAGTTATATGCCATCTGCGCCAGAAGTCGGAGATATTTAACGCTTTATATGGTGAGTAAAAATTGAGCGGGAGTTTAATACCAAACATAAGGGCTAAACCAATTGCCATGTCTGAATAAGCAGAAAAATCAAAATAGAGTTGGAATGTATAGGCAAGGGCTGCGGACCATGCTTCGATAAAGCCAAGGGCTTCTCCTGCTCCTGCCTGAACAAAGAGAGGTGATGCGAACTGCCCGAAGGTATCTGCGACAGCAACTTTTTTAAATAACCCTAATATGAAGTAACTTAAACCAAAGAAGAGTAAACGTTGGCTGAGCTTGAACTTGTTTCTATGAAATTGTGGTAAGACATCCTTTTGTTGGACAATTGGTCCTGCAATCAATTGTGGGAAGAAGCTTACGAACAGAGCATATTCTGAAAAGCTGTGTTTGACGGTTTGTTTCTTATAGGTGTCCACAAGATAGGCAATCTGTTGAAATGTGAAAAAAGAAATCCCTAAGGGCAGGATGGTACTCGCAAGGGAGAAGGCAGGGCTATCGTTGGGGATGGCCATAGAGAGGAAGAAGCCTGAATACTTATAGTAGGCGATAAGAGCCAAGTTTAAACCGATTCCCCAAATAAGAATCATTTTACTATTTCTGCGTGCAATCAGTTTTCCTAAACCAAAATTAACGATGATAGAGCCAAGTAATAAGGGGAAATACACAGGATTCCAGAAACTATAGAACACCCATGATGCGAGTGTTAGCCAATAGATGACAAGGGTCCTGTTTTTACCTAACAGGGTATATCCAAGTAAGGTAACTGGTAGAAATAGAAAGATAAATATGTATGAGTTGAATAGCATGAGAACTCTATTTTACATGAAGTTTCTCTTGATCAAAGCCTTTTATTCTGTGTATTGTAAGCGGCTATTTAGAAATGATTAAAAAAAAGTTAATTTCGTGCTTGACGAAACACCGATTAATAACATAGTATCCGTCCGAATTTAAGATTCGGATGAGCTGGTCGTAACAAGACAATGTTAAACGCAGTTCGAGTGTTTGAGTATTTGGCCGCAACAATGATCGTGTGGCCTTTTGGACGTTCGACCAACATATCCATTAACTGAAGAAAAGGTGAGGCAATATGCCAACTATACAACAGCTTATAAGAAAACCTCGTGCTACTGGCGGTAAGAAAGCCATGAAAACGAAGAAAAACCGTGCATTGAAATCAAACCCACAAGTTCGTGGTGTTTGTACGCGTGTTTATACAACAACTCCAAAGAAGCCAAACTCTGCTTTGCGTAAAGTTGCAAAAGTACGTTTGACGACTGGTTTTGAAGTTATTTGTTATATCCCTGGAGAAGGTCATAACCTTCAAGAGCATTCAGTTGTTCTTATTCAAGGTGGTCGTGTGAAAGATCTACCTGGTGTGCGTTACCGCGTTATCCGTGGTGCGTTGGATACTCAGGGTGTTAAAGATCGTAAACAGAGCCGTTCACGTTACGGTGCGAAATGTCCTAAATAATTTTTGGACAAGAAATAGGAAAGTTAAGACATGTCAAGACGTCATAGAGCAGAGAAGAGAGAGATTTTACCTGATCCAAGATTTGGAGATTTGGTGCTGTCTAAGTTTGTTAACAACGTTATGTTGGATGGAAAAAAAGCAGTTGCCGAGCGTATCGTATATGGTGCATTAGAAAACTTGGATGCTAAAAAAGCGACAAATGACCTTGAGGTTGATGCTGACTTGAAAGCAAAAAATGAAGGTCTTTCAATCTTCCATTTGGCTTTGGGTAAGATTAAACCAAAGGTTGAAGTTAAATCCCGCCGTGTTGGTGGTGCAACTTACCAAGTGCCTGTTGAAGTTGCATCTGGTCGTTCTTTAGCCCTTGCAATGCGTTGGTTGATTACGGCTGCTCGTAAGAGAAGTGAACGTACAATGTGTGATCGTTTGGCTGCTGAGATTTTGGATGCTGCGAATGATCGTGGTTCTGCGGTTAAGAAGCGCGATGATACACATAAAATGGCAGAAGCGAACAAAGCGTTTGCTCACTACCGTTGGTAATATAGAGAATTTAAGTAGGGATTAAGAGTAATGGCTAGATCACATCCAATAGAACGATACAGAAATTTCGGTATCATGGCTCATATTGATGCGGGTAAGACAACTACGACAGAACGTATTTTGTTTTATTCAGGTAAGTCTCACAAAATTGGTGAGGTGCATGATGGTGCGGCGACTATGGATTGGATGGAGCAAGAGCAAGAGCGTGGTATTACTATTACGTCTGCTGCGACAACAACGTTCTGGCAGGGACCTGCGGATTGCATGGCGCCAGATGAAGAGTTTCGTTTGAACATTATTGATACACCGGGTCACGTTGATTTTACGATTGAAGTTGAGCGTTCATTGCGTGTGCTTGATGGTGCGGTTGCTGTGTTTGATGCAAACGCAGGTGTTGTGCCACAAACTGAGACGGTATGGCGTCAAGCTGATAAGTATGATGTTCCGCGTATGTGTTTTGTGAATAAAATGGATAAAGTCGGTGCTGATTTCTATAATACAGTTAAAGAGATAGATACTCGTTTGGGCGCGGTTCCTTGCGTTATTCAGCTTCCAATCGGTGCTGAGGATGAGTTTGCAGGTCTTGTTGATTTGATTAAAATGAAGGCTATAGTTTGGGATTCTGAAACATTGGGTGCGACATTCCATGAAGAGGATATTCCAGCTGATCTCGTTGAGAGAGCTGCTGAATTCCGTGAGAAATTGATTGACCTTGTTATTGATCAAGATGATGCGGCGATGGAAGCGTATCTTGATGGTAAAGAGCCTGATGCAGCGACGTTAAAGGCTTGTATTCGTAAGGGTACAATTGCAAGTGAGTTTGTTCCTGTGATTTGTGGTTCTGCATTTAAAAACAAAGGTGTTCAACCAATGTTGGATGCTGTTGTTGATTACCTTCCTTCACCATTGGATATTGGTGTAACAAAAGGATTGAAGGTTGATTCTGATGAGGAAGAAAACCGTATGCCAAGTGATGAGGAGCCTTTTGCTGCTCTCGCGTTCAAAATTATGAATGACCCATTTGTTGGTTCACTCACATTTGCACGTATTTACTCTGGTGTTGTTGAGTCTGGTTCTTATGTTCACAACTCAGTAAAAGATAAGCGTGAGCGCGTTGGTCGTATGCTTTTGATGCATTCAAATAACCGTGAAGAGATCAAAGAAGCGCGCACGGGTGATATTGTTGCCTTCGTTGGTTTGAAAGCGACAACAACGGGAGATACAATTTGTGTTGCTGATAAGCCTGTTGTTCTTGAGCGTATGGAATTCCCAGAGCCAGTGATTGAGATCGCGGTTGAGCCAAAAACAAAAGCTGACCAAGAAAAAATGGGGGTTGCGTTGCAAAGACTTGCTGCTGAAGACCCATCATTCCGTGTTTCTGCTGACCATGAATCAGGTCAAACTATTCTTAAAGGAATGGGTGAGCTTCACTTGGATATTCTTGTTGATCGCATGAAGCGTGAATTTAAAGTTGAAGCGAACATTGGTGCGCCTCAGGTTGCTTATCGTGAAACAATTACGAAAGAATTTGAAGTTGACTATACACATAAGAAGCAATCTGGTGGTTCAGGTCAGTTCGCACGTGTTGTGATGACATTTAAACCAGCGGAGGTTGGTAGTGGTTTTACATTCACTAACTCAGTTGTTGGTGGTAATGTTCCGCGTGAATATATTCCGGGTGTTGAAAAAGGTTTGAAACAAGCTAAAGAAACAGGTGTGATTGCAGGTTTCCCAGTGGTTGATTTCGAAGTTAACCTTTCTGATGGTGCTTACCATGATGTTGACTCATCTGTTATGGCGTTTGAAATTGCAGGACGTGCAGCTTTCCGTGAAGCGATGGGTAAAGCTGGTCCACAACTTCTTGAGCCTATGATGAAAGTTGAAGTTGTAACACCTGAGGATTATATGGGTGATATTATTGGTGATTTGAACTCACGCCGTGGTCAAGTTAACGCAATGGATGATCGCGGAAATGCGAAAGTCATTACTGCTAACGTTCCATTGGCGAATATGTTTGGTTATATCAATACGCTTCGTTCTATGTCACAGGGGCGTGCACAATACAGCATGACTTTTGATCACTATGAGCCAGTACCACAAGCGGTTGCTGATGAAGTTAAAGAAAAGATGGGTGCCTAACGGCGTAAATAGAATTTAAGTTTAAGAATGTTTTTTAAGGAGAAATAGAAAATGTCTAAGGAAAAGTTTGTGCGGACAAAACCGCATGCGAATATTGGAACAATTGGTCACGTTGACCATGGTAAAACGACGCTAACAGCGGCGATTACTAAGTATTTCAGTGATGATTTTAAAGATTACGATCAAATTGATGGTGCTCCTGAAGAGCGTGAGCGCGGAATTACAATTGCGACAGCACATGTTGAATATGAAACAGATGCACGTCACTATGCACACGTTGATTGCCCAGGCCATGCTGACTATGTTAAGAACATGATCACTGGTGCTGCTCAAATGGATGGTGGTATCTTGGTTGTGAATGCAGCAGATGGTCCAATGCCACAAACACGTGAGCACATCTTGCTTGCACGCCAAGTTGGTGTTCCATCATTGGTTGTTTACTTGAACAAAGTTGACCAAGTTGATGACGATGAGCTTTTAGAGTTGGTTGAAATGGAAGTTCGTGAACTTCTTTCTTCATACGATTTCCCTGGTGACGATATTCCTGTGATTAAAGGATCAGCATTGGCTGCTCTTGAAGGACGCGACCCAGAAATTGGAGAGAACTCAATCCGTGAACTGATGAAAGCTGTTGATGAGTATATTCCACAGCCGGTGCGTGAAATTGACCAACCATTCTTGATGCCGATTGAGGACGTATTCTCCATCTCAGGGCGTGGAACAGTTGCAACTGGCCGTATTGAGCAAGGTATCCTTAACGTTGGAGACGAGCTTGAAATCGTTGGTATTAAAGACACACAAAAGACAACATGTACTGGTGTTGAAATGTTCCGTAAGCTGCTTGATCGCGGTGAAGCTGGTGACAACATTGGTGCGTTGCTTCGTGGAACGAAACGTGAAGACATTGAACGTGGTCAAGTACTATGTAAGCCTGGTTCAATCACACCACATACAAAGTTCACAGCGGAAGCATATATCTTGTCAAAAGATGAAGGTGGTCGTCATACACCATTCTTTAAGAACTACCGCCCACAATTCTACTTCCGTACAACGGATGTAACTGGTGAAGTTACACTTCCAGCGGGAACAGAAATGGTTATGCCTGGAGATAATGCAAACCTAGAAGTTGAGTTAATCGCACCAATCGCGATGACTGAAGGTCTTCGTTTCGCGATCCGTGAAGGTGGCCGTACTGTTGGTGCCGGTGTTGTTGGTAAAATTATTAAGTAATTAACTCACAATATAAAGAATTCAAAAAGGTCGGCTTTTGCTGACCTTTTTTATTATCCATTCCTCATTGAACTTTACCCCTAATGGTATTGTTTATCACTAAACTTTGCCTTGGCCTCTTTAAAGGATTTAATCCCCTTTAAATATTCAAGCCCTGCCTGTTTCCATATATTACATAAGGTTCCCTTGGGGATGTCACGGCCGCAATGACCCGCACCAACCATAACAACTTTAGATGTATCCGAAGATCTGAACTTAAAGTGAGACCCGCCATTATTATGCTGTTGCTCGAAGTCATGAAGCAAAAGTACCTTTACTACAGATTTTCCGTCCATATACACCCCATATCGGTATTTTATTACAATAGTAACTATATTAACGTTATTTAATAATAAAAATAAAGAGATTATTATGACTACATACTAGTTATCCTGTGAATAACCAGTATCGGAATTAGTTGTATCTATGTAAGTTCCAATCACCATTGAATTATAATCCTAATTCCGCTATTCCAATGACATGGTTTCATCGTTTAAGAAATTTACGACACAGTTAGGCTCTCCCGCGCTACTATTTTATGCGCTTCCCTATCTCATGGTCATTCTCATTATTGGGACAGTGTCACAAAAATGGATGGGGCTTCACGGGGCGCTTGAAACCTTCTTTTTCTCATGGATCATATGGATTACAGCACTTCCTCTGCCTGGAGGATTGTTTGTGATGAGTGCGATTACCCTTAACCTTACCGTTAAATTTCTCATTAAAAGCAAATGGAGCATACAAAAAGCAGGAACTAACCTTATTCATTTTGGAATCCTGATGCTTATGATTGGGGGGCTCGGCTCTTTGATCGCACGCAGTGATGCACTCATGATATTAGAGCCTCAAACACAATCCGCCTTTACGCAGTCTTATACTGAAACAGACCTGATCATTTTCAAAAATGATACGATTTCCCAGCGCATTGATTTTAAAAACCTCGTACTTGGGGACTTGGACAAACTTCCTTTCCGTTTAAATATTTTTGAACTTTGCAAAACCTGCACAATTGTTTTGCGCGATAAGGATAAGCAAGACTGGGTCGGGGCGTTCCGCTCTATGCGCCTAGTTGAGAGCACAGCGCCCCTCAACCCTGAAGAGCACATACAGGGTATAAGCTTTGAAGTCTCTGCGCTTAATGATGTGCAAGACGGAAAATACCTTACGTTTGAGAGCTTTCCGAAACCGCCAAAATTTACCGTTGGTGATGATGTTTACACGGTGGTGATTGAACGCCACAGAACACCACTCCCATTCTCTTTGACACTCAAGGACTTTAAAAAAGATGCTTATATTGGCACAAATCGCGCGCAAGGGTATACATCAACGCTTGAAATTCATGATGGTGATCTGAACTTCCCAGCTGTTATTACAATGAATGATCCACTGCGTTACCGTGGCTACACATTCTATCAATCTTCATTTGCGGGGGATGCGAGCGTACTCGCGGTTGTGCGAAATAAGGCATACATCTTTCCTTATATTGCCTCTCTTTTGGTTGCCCTTGGGTTAATCTGGCACAGCATATTTCTTGTGAGGATTAAGAAATGAAGCAATTTTTAATCTCACTTATTTTATTATGCTGTGTGTCTTTTCCTACGAAGGCAGAAACAGGCACTTTCTCACTCATTCCTATTGTTTATGATGGGCGACTTCAACCTATGGAAAGCTTCGCACGCTCTACCCTCAAACTCTATAGCGGTAAAGAGATCTTAGATAATGACGACGGCTTTATTCTCAACGCCAATGAATGGTTGATTGAGACATTGTTCGAACCTCACCTCTCTGTTCAACGCCGTATCTTCAAGATCGAGAACCCTGCGGTGTTACGCATGTTGGGTATTCAACAAACACCTGAACGACGCTTTTCATACGAAGAACTACTTGATGGTTTGGCACAGAGCTTTGACATCATCTATACAGTGCTTAAAAAAGAAGACCGTACACAAGATGAGGAGGACTTCCTCTCGCTTCATCATAATGTGGGGCTGTATGTTGAGACACTTCGATCCCTTTCTATGTTCTTACCCATAGAGATATCGAAAGAAGACGGGTTGTATTCCACCTATATGGCACTACAAGCCAGCCGTACAAATCATCCCGCGTTGCCATCCCTTCATGAAGGCGGAAAAAACAGCCATATGTTCCGTGTTATCGAAACGGAACAAGGGGTTTACACGTCACCTTGGGATATGATGCTCAATGGTTTGGGCTCGCCACAGACATCATCATCGTTTAAAGCATGGCAACAATTAATGGTCGCCTTCCAGACCAAAAATAAGAAGACATGGAATGAGGCCGTGCAAACCTTGTCATCAAATGTGAGTGTTCACTCTGGAAAGTTTGAACTAGAACTTCTCTATAATAAACTATCCCCGATCAAGTTAATGACTGGACTTTACTGGTTGTCCTTTCTCTTGCTCCTCATCGGATTTTCACTGTCTCGTACATCGCTTTTAAAAGCAGGGCAAGTGATTGGACTTGTAACACTTGTCCTTCATATCAGCGTGATTGCGGCGCGCATTATTATTCTTTCACGTGCACCCATTGGCACATTGTATGAATCAACCTTATTTGTTGCGCTTATCTTTGCAGCGTCAGGATTTTGGATTGGGCGTAAATCCCCACCTCTCGTGATTATGGCGAGCTTGGGAACAGGGCTCCTCTTACTGCTTTCGTTCTATTTCAAACCTGTTGGAGGCGATTTTGCGCTTCTTGAGGCGGTATTGAACACAAACTTCTGGCTTGCAACACATGTGATCTGTATCACCATTGGATATGGGTGGTGCATTATGATCTCAAGCCTTGCACATCTTGAGCTTTGGAAAAAGAAATCGGTGGTGTCCTCCGCACAGCTTAGAACACTTACGATCATTGCCTTAATCTTTACGGTTGTTGGAACATTGCTCGGCGGGCTTTGGGCAGATCAATCTTGGGGACGTTTCTGGGGCTGGGATCCAAAAGAAAATGGGGCATTACTCATCGTGCTTTGGATCATCTGGCTTGTTCATGGAAAACTCAGTGGGCATATATCTCCCCGCATGCACCTTGCAGGACTGGCGTATTTATCCGTGATTGTTGCCCTGTCATGGTTTGGGGTTAATCTGTTGAGTGTTGGACTTCACGCCTATGGTTTTGTTGATGGGGTTGCCTTTGGATTGCTCGCGTTTTGTATCGTGGAAACAACTATTATTACCGCGCTTGTATATCACAGAAAAAAGGAAAGACCCGCATGAAACTCAACATCACCTTAATTGTGATTGCTATTTTAATTGGCTTTGGGGCAACGCTTCTTATGGATCGTAAACCTACACATCAAGCCAAAGAAGTACGTAACGTGCCGATTGAAATGACGACTGTGGTCGCGGAACAGAAACACCGCATTCCATCTGTTCGCTTTACAACCTTGGATGGAAAAACTGTGCATCTTGAAGATTTGCGTGGGCATACGATTTTAATGAACTTTTGGGCATCATGGTGCGCGCCATGCATCGCCGAGCTTCCTCAACTTCTTGAGCTTGCGCGCAAGGAAGATCAAAAAGATATGTTCTTCATCTTTATCTCAAGCGATCTTAACCAAGAGGCATTAAACAGCTTCCTCACAAAATTTCCAGCACAAAACCTTAAGCAGAAAAATGTGATGATAGCATGGGATGAAAACGGCACGATCACACGCGATATCTTTCAGACATTCCAACTTCCTGAAACCGTTCTTATTGATGCCGACGGTATTCTTCAACATAAAATCGTTGGCATTGTTGATTGGGAAAGCGATGAGATTTTAAAGCTTATTAGTGGGCTGTAGCCAGTGGCACATCGTTGGTATGTCGTTCTGTCCTATATGCAGATGTGTGATGCTTTTGGTACAGCTGTAATCTCTGTACATCATAATTGATTTTGTTTTGTCTGGGGCGATACTCTCATGCAAGGTGGGAGTACCTTCCTTGTTCAACGGTCGCCCTTCGTTGCACCATGTTTCAAATTGTGCCGATCTGATTTTGATCACATCATCTTGCTTATACGAAGATGATGTTTGAAAAAAGACTTCGTCTTGTTCTTTCGTGAGTGATATTCCATCCCAATAGAAAAGCGTTCCGTTCAAAATCAATTTGAAACTCATGAACTGGACACACTCCATTTTGTGTAATGCACTCAGTGGGTCATCGTAACATAGCAGGTCAGGTAATATCTGACCTCTACTTTTCGGATTAGGCGGGGGTGGCGCATCGGTATAGCCATTAAGAAGCACGCCCCAGTTTTTGGTCTTCGTATTCACCGCGATCCATGTGCCATTTGATTGGGGATCGAGGGGGGCAAGAATATCATCTTTCCAATGATGCGCAGGAGCAACTTCTTGCGCACGCTCGTGGCTTTCATCCCTATTCATGAAGAGATCAAGCGAGCTTTCATTTTTAATAATGGTAACCGTACACATAAGGGGGTTATAGCACCCGTATACTTTTTTGAAAACATTTCCTATTGTTTTACAT
>JAESUK010000200.1 GCA_016763095.1 Alphaproteobacteria bacterium | reverse complement strand
GATTGTTGTCAGGCAAACACCCCCAGAGCATGAGTGCGCTGAGGATGATTAATAAGCACCGAATATAACAATTATTCATGATAACCCGTGTTATTTTCCTGGTAGAGGTTCAGCAAAGAACTCAAAGAACGTTACAAATCCAATTGTTGATACAACAAGAGTTGCAAACATAACAGGAGTTCCTTTTTTGATCCACATTAAGGGTGTAATACGTAGGCTCGGGTCATTTTCTTTTATCGCAAGTCTTTCTGTGAGTGTCACAATAAAGACATTTGCGGTTGATCCCAAGTGACTTCCGTTACCGCCCATTCCAACACCGATGGCCAATGCCCACCATAATGGAGTTACGGGAATACCTTGTGATTCCATCCCTAAAATGATGGGGATCATAGCGGCTGTAAACGGAATATTGTCAATCGCAGCAGACATTACTGCGGCGGCCCACATGAGGACCACACAGGCGATAAGCATGTCTTTTTCTACGAAAGGTTGTATGAAACCTCCAAGGTATGCAAGAAACTCTGAGCTTTCTACACCACCAACAAGGACAAAGAGAGCAACGAAGAAGAGTAAGAGTGATAGCTCTACCTCAGCGAAGTGACTATCAGGGTTCTCTTTGTGCGTAAGGGCAAGAAGTACGGTTAAGCCGAAGGCTGCCACAACCCATGCTTCCCAATGTAATGCCGTGTGCATAATGAATAACACAACCATCATTCCGAGCACAGCGAGTGCTGAGTACCATGTTTTTTTATCTTTAATGAGCGACTCTTTTGCGAACTTTGGAACAAAGGCTTTTACGGAAAGCTCTTTTCTAAAGATAAACTTAAGTGTGAACAATGTGACGACCCAAGCAACAAAAACGATTCCCCCCATTCTTAAAAAGAAGGTATTAAAGTCGATTCCTGCTGCGGAGCCGATCATTAGGTTCGGAGGGTCACCCACGAGTGTTGCTACGCCCCCTGTATCAGACAGAAGTGCGGCTGCCAATAAAAACGGTATGGGTGATACACGTAATGCCTGACAAATAAGGACGATCAAAGGTCCAAAGATGATAACAGTGGTTACGTTGTCGAGGAGAAGAGAAATTCCTGTGACGGCTGTTCCCATCAGTACAAGCAATAGGAATAGCCTACCCTTACTGAATTCTGCAATCCAGTATGCCATCGCCTGAAACCCACCTGTGGGGATCATAATGGCAACGATGGTCATCATTGCTCCGAGCAAGAGTACAACATTCCAATCAATGGCTTCCAATGCCATGTCAGGGTTGTAAAACCCCATAAGTTGTCCTATTCCAACCATTGCGGCGGAGCCGAGCAACGCTATTTTAGTCCTGTGTATGTGATGTAGTTCTTCTGTGAAAATTCCAATAAATGTAATAATAAGTATAATGGCTGATACCTTCATATTGGCACCAAAAATTAAGTCGACGTGTTCCATTTTTTTCCCTTTTACGCTTTATGTTTTAAAGTTTGATTGTGTGTACAACTGGTTGTAAACACCCTTCTTCTTTATGAGGGCGGTATGTGTGCCCTGCTCTACAATGCGTCCTTGCTCAAGTACAACAATATTATCTGCTTGTTGTATTGTGGAAAGACGATGTGCCACGATGAGTGTCGTGCGACCCTTTTCTAGCTCATGTAAGGATTGTTGAATGAGTGCTTCAGACTTACTATCTAGGGCGGAGGTCGCCTCATCTAATAGTAGTATTGGGGCATCGCGTAGCATTGCGCGGGCAATAGAAATACGCTGTTTTTGTCCCCCAGAAAGTTTCACGCCATTTTCACCAAGTTTTGTTTCATAGCCCTCTGGCATTTCAGATATAAAGATATCTGCGGCGGCCATTTTTGCGGCTTTTATTATGTTGGATTGTTTGGCATCAGGTGTTCCGTATGCAATGTTTGCCGAAACAGTGTCATCGAAAATCGTAATGTCTTGGGAGACGAGCGCAATGTTTTTACGCAGGCTTTTGATGGTGAGGTCTCTGATATCAATTCCGTCAATTTTAATTGCGCCAGAGGTTACATCATAAAATCTTGGAATCAGGTTTAGTATTGTTGTCTTTCCACTTCCTGATGCCCCCACCAAGGCAGTTACCTTACCTGCTTTAAGCTCTAGGTTGATATCATTAAGTGCGCGTGCATCGACCGTTTCATCATATTCAAAGACAATGTTGTTGAGTTCAATTTTAGGTGATGTGGTTTTTAGTTCTTGGGCATCCGGCTTATCTTGAATGGCAGGAGGAACATCAAGCAATTTAAGGACACGATCGGCAGCACCAACCCCAAGTTGTAGGGAGTTATTAAGTTTTGCAAGCTTCTTCATTGGCTCGTAGGCAAGGGAAAATGCTGCGATAAAGGACATAAGTCCTCCTGCTGTTTGATTTCCTGCCGCAATTTGATGTGCGCCATAAAGGATGATCCCGAACAAGACGCACCCCACCATAATTTCATTTACTGGTGTTGAAATTGCGCCAATTCTAACTGCTTTAATATTTAGCCATTTGACGCTTTCTACAGCTTTGGATGATCTGTCTTTCTCACATTGTTCCATGCCATAGGCTTGAACTTGTCTTATGCCTTGGAAAATTGAGATCAGCGTTTCCATAAGGTTTGCTGTTTCTGATTGGATTGAATGAGATAGTTTTCTTAGGCGCTTTCCTATTAATGCGACAATTCCAGCAACCAAAGGAAAGACGGATAATGTAATAAAAGCTAGCTTCCAATCTTGAAAAAACATAACAGCAATCAAAAGAATGAGCGTTAAGAGGCTTTTTCCAATCCCTGTTAAGCTGTCGGAAACAGCTCCACGCATCACATTTACATCATTGGTTATGCGAGAAACGAGTTGTCCGCTTGGGTATGCATGAAAAAACGCAATTTCCATTTTCATGAAATGGGAAAAGACATCTTTTTGGATGTCTGCCACGATGGATTGGCTTATTTTGTTCATCTTTATTGTATGGAGATAGGTTGCCATACCACTAAAGAAAAAGCATAAGAAAATTGAACCACCCAAGTTCCATACTTTGGAGAGTTGTTCAGGATTTTCTTTTACACCGATTAAGAGTTGATCAAGTACAGGCTGTAATAGTCTTGCAAAGCTTGCTGTTGCCGCGGCACCTATAATCATAAAAAACAGTGCAACGAGCAATTGTCCTACATAGGGACGTAGATACGTCTTTGCGAGACGCATAATAACTGATGTTGATTTATCTGTAATTTCTTGCGAAGGCATAACACATTAATCCAAATTAGAGTTTACGTTTTCGTAAACGTCTTTTGGGAGCCTCCCCAGGTTGTAGGCGACGGCGATGTTTGCGGTCTGGTAAGGCTTTTCCCCAAGATACATACGGGATCATAAAGTTTGGACGGGTGTTATATTGTGCAATAAGAATGCTTAGGGCGCGATCTGTTTCTGCAACATTCTCGGCCTTTTTGAATGAGCCATAATGCATCCCTTTTTTGACAAGACAGGTATCGATTTCCGCCATGTTCGCCCCGATCATATCGTGAGCCATTGTGTCCCCGATCATAACGGTTTGTCCTGGGAATATTCCCTTCTCCTGAAGGAGGTCAATACATTTTTGGAAGACAGGTTTATAAGGTTTTCCGATTGAGTGGACTACGCCACCATATTGGCGGAGTTTACGGTTCAAAAGACCAACACCCATTAAATAGTTAGCAGAAAGAAGACCTCGGCTATCAGGTACAGCAAAGATTGTTTTTGTTCCATTTCGAACAATTGCCTTTAGAACGTCATCAAGCTCTGGAACAGATTTTCCAAGCTGATCCCACCCTGTCATAAGAACAAAATCAGCGTCCTTAACGTCATCAACGAACTCTAAATCAAGTCCCTTCATGAAGCTATGAGGTTTTCCAGCATGAAAGCTATAGCATTTGCGTCCGATGTCTTCAAAAACCTCGCTGCCAGTTTGGTGTTCTATGCCTTCTGCTATCATTTCACCAACGGTGATGATCTTATTGTAGAGGCTTGGGCCTATCCCTGCTTTACGAAGAAGCTCTTTGTTCTCTTTCTCGCGTAAATCGGAATTGGATAACAATATAACGAATTTCTTGCGGTTTTTTAGTTCTTTTAAGCAATCCACAACGCCTTCATAGGCTTTTTTTCCATCATGGAGGACGCCCCATTGATCGAAAATAATCGCCATATAGCTGTCTGAGATATCAGATAGACCTTCACAGAATTTAGTTTTTGGCATAATGCTCTTCTAATTAAACCACGTTAAACAATTTAGACTTGATTCTGTAAATATACAAAATCACGTGAAGATACTATCACTCTCCACGTTTTTGTCATCCCCTCAATTGAGAAATATAGTCTTTTAAATCCTTTTTAATTTCTGGGGCTAACAGATACATAGCCATTAAGTTTGGTATTGCCATGACAAACATTAAGGCCTCTGACACCCTAACAACATTTCCGAGCTCAAGAGAACACCCTACAATTACAAAACAGAGGAAGATAATTCTAAAGGTGTTTAAAACATGCTTGCTGTCTCCGAATAGATAAGCGGTGGCTTTCTCGCCATAGTACGACCATGTAATTAATGTGGAGTAAGCAAAGAGAAATACAGAGACGGCCAAAATATATGGGAAAATTGATATTTCCTGTCCAAATGCACGAGAGGTCAATTCTACCCCTGCAAGTCCATCGGTATTTTGGTATTCACCCGTGACAACAATAACAAGTGCGGTGATGAGACAAATGACAATTGTATCAATGAACGGCCCTAGCATCCCTGCAAATCCCTGCTGTATATGTGATCCTGTTCTTGCCGCTGCGTAAATAATGGCAGCCGAACCTAAACCAGCCTCGTTTGAAAATGATGCGCGCTTTACCCCTTGGATCAACGCCCCAATCAGTGCTCCGACACCTGCGGCAGGTGTTAAGGCTTCGCGCACAATAGTTGCCAAGGCATCAGGGATTGCGCCGATATTCATAACGATAACAATTAGTCCTGCACCTATATAAAGAAGAACCATAAACGGAATAAGCTTTGAAGTGACGTTCCCGATTGCCTTTACGCCACCTAGGGTTACCACTCCAGTTAGAATCGCAAGAAACAATCCAAACACCCAACCGTAATCTTGAAGAATGCTTTCTTCTCCACCTGTGACGTTTAGAACTTGTTGGTAAGCTTGGTTGGCTTGGAACATGTTACCGCCACCAATTGCACCACCAATACATAATATGGCAAAAAGAACGGACATAATTGTCCCGACTTTTGAGAGCTTAATTTTATCAAAAGCGGGCTTAATGTAGTACATCGGTCCACCAAAGACTTCTTCGCCCTCTTTGGGCTCTTGCCTGTATTTAACACCAAGCGCGACTTCAAGAAATTTTGAAGACATTCCCAAGAAGCCCATGATGATCATCCAAAATACAGCCCCAGGACCACCGACGGAGATGGCAATTGCGACCCCCGCGATATTTCCTAAACCAACGGTTCCTGACAATGATGCTGTTAATGCTTGAAAGCTACTGATCTCTCCAACTTGCTTTTTGTCGTCGAACTTACCAGAGACAACCTGAATAGCATGTTTGAAAAATCTAAAATTTATAAATTTGAAGTAGAGTGTGAACGCTAGCGATCCAAGCGCTAGCCAAACAAGGATAAGAGGTAGGTTATGAACATCGCCCCCCATATCGAGCGGGATAGAATAGAAAACAACGCTTTCTAGCCAATTTGCGCCAATTTCAAAACTACAATCAATTGTTTGATCTATATTCTTCGTTGCGCTTTGGCAAATTTCTTTGGACATATAGAAGTTCCCTTTGTGTCTGAATACGAAGGAGTTTTGGCTAAAAATACTATAAAATCAATGGAATCGATGAATGTTATTCACAATCCTTGATTAAAGTCATGGAGATGTAATGTACTTTTTACGTT
The DNA here is from genome assembly GCA_016763095.1 of Alphaproteobacteria bacterium. Lineage (GTDB taxonomy): Bacteria > Pseudomonadota > Alphaproteobacteria > Micavibrionales > Micavibrionaceae > UBA1850. Next base: position 4,015 of record JAESUK010000200.1, on the reverse strand, counting down.
TTGAGCACAGAGGCTGAGAAACGGGATGTGAATCAAAGAATGTTTGTGCCCATTTTCTTATTTTTGTTTCTGGCATCATAGATGCTTTTTCAATACGTGGCGCATATGTTCTGCAAAAAAGGTCTGGGCGCATTTTTGCCGCATCATTTGAAATACGGTTGGCAACGGCGGTTCTTATTCTATTGAGCTTAGATTCTGCTTGCTTACTTGTGCTTCCATTTTTTGTGTAATAGCGGATCAATGCAGAGTCATATCCGGAAAATAAATTGGCATGATCGGCTGTAAATAGACGGTATTGTTGAAAGAGGTTTTGTCCATTCTTTTTAGGCCACATATGTTGGCAGTTAAGCCCGATGACCATAAGTTCACTATGAATACGGATGCCCTGTTCGGCTTCGGCTTCGGCCATGGTATAACAGCTTGTGCTTGCAACGGCAGTATTGGTTATTAATATTGTTAGCAGAGTTAAACAGATAAAACGCATTAATAGCGGTCCTTTCAATGGTGAACAAAACTTGATTTTTTCAAGCTGACGTGGTTTAAAGCACGCATTATTCATAAGGTCAAAGGGATTTTAAAGCATTATGGCGCAGAATACACAGGAAAAAATGAAAAACCTCTATATTAAGACGTGGGGTTGTCAAATGAACGTATATGACAGCCATCGTATCTCTGATGTTTTAATGCCTTTAGGCTATGTTTTAACGGATACCCCTGAGGGTGCTGACATGATTGTCCTTAATACATGTCATATCCGTGAGAAAGCGACTGAGAAGCTGTTTTCAGAGTTAGGGCGCCTTAAACCCCATAAAGAAAAACGCCAAGAAGAAACTGGCGAGCGCGTGATTATGGGTGTGGCTGGATGTGTGGCGCAAGCTGAGGGAGATATAATCACTCAACGCGCGCCTTATGTTGATCTTGTTTTTGGTCCGCAAACATATCACCGCCTTCCAGAAATGGTGGCAAAATTGACGGGCGCACGTAAGAAGAAGCGCATGATTGACACAGAGTTTCCGATTGAGAGTAAGTTTGATCTTCTTCCAAATGAACATAATAGTCAGGGTGCTGCGGCATTCTTATCTATTCAAGAAGGATGTGATAAATTTTGTACGTTCTGTGTTGTTCCATATACACGTGGTGCAGAATATTCCCGTACGATTCAGTCCATCCTTGATGAGGCACATAAGCTTGTTGATAATGGTGCGTTAGAGATTAATGTCCTTGGTCAGAACGTGAATGCGTTCCATGGGGTTGGTTTAGATGGCGGAACGGCAGACCTGCCTGATTTACTACATGCATTATCAGAGATTAATGGACTTAAGCGTATTCGTTATACTACCTCACACCCACGTGATATGGATGATCGTCTTATTCAGGCCCATGGTGATATAAAGAAGCTTATGCCTTTCTTACATCTTCCAATTCAAAGTGGATCCGACAAAATTCTTGATGCGATGAATCGTAAGCATACAGGGAATCATTATAGAGACATCATAGAACGACTTAAAAAAGTGCGTCCTGATCTTGCTATGTCTTCAGACATTATTGTGGGCTTTCCTGGTGAGAGCGACCAAGACTTTGAAGATACGATGCAGATGGTTAGAGATATAGTTTATGCGTCTTGTTATTCTTTTAAATATTCTGCGCGCCCTGGTACACCAGCCGCTGCGATGCAAAACCTTGTGCGCGAAGATGTTAAGTCAGAGCGCCTTACACAATTGCAAGCGCTGATAAGTGAGCAGCAATATGAATACAACAAAACGTTTATGGGGAAAACTATTCCTGTGCTCTTTGATCGCAAGGGAAAAGAAGGTGGAAAAACTGAAGGATTTATACAAGGACGTTCTGAGTATTTTCATGCCATTCACGTTAAAGGAAATGAACGTCTAATTGGTCAAATTGTAGATGTACATGTTAAAGAAACTCGACCTAGTTCTTTGAGTGGTGATATAGTAGTATCTGAATATGAATCAGATCTTAAAACTGCAGCATCTTAAATAAAGGTTACGGCTATATCTAAAATTACAATAGAACTTCCTGATACTCATGTCGCCATGGCTCTCTTTGGTGAATATAACGCGAATCTTAATTACATTGAGAAACAGCTGAATGTAAGTATTTCCGATCGCGGAAATGTCATTACACTTAATGGGAATGATGCGCCCGTTGCAGAGAGTATTCTGCGCGCCCTGCTCTCTAAACTTGAAGATGGCAAGGGGCATATCTCTATTGCCAACATTGATGCAGAACTTCGTTTTTTGAATGAGAAAGACAATAAAATGGATAAAGACACCACGCCCCGTAAAGCAATTAAAGTTAAGAAGAAAAGTATTGAAGCGCGAAGCCCGCGTCAAGCTGCATATATAGATGCGCTTGATAAGAAAGATATGGTTTTTGGTGTTGGACCAGCAGGAACGGGTAAAACATATTTGGCGGTTGCCAAGGCCGTTGCTTTATATGAAGCAAAGATGGTTGAGCGCATGGTCTTTTGTCGCCCTGCGGTTGAAGCGGGAGAAAAACTTGGTTTTTTACCTGGCGATATGCAGGATAAAATTGACCCCTATCTTAGCCCCATTTATGACGCTTTATATGATTTTCTTGGAAAAGAAGAGACTGAAAAGTTGTTAGAAAGTGGACAAATTGAAATTGCGCCCCTTGCTTTTATGCGTGGACGGACACTTTCCGATGCATGCGTTATCCTTGATGAGGCGCAGAATACAACATCGGCACAAATGAAAATGTTCCTCAGTCGTATGGGGGATCGCGCTAAAATGATTATCACGGGCGACCCAGACCAAACAGACTTACCTATTGGTCAAGTTTCAGGACTGAGTGAAGCTATATCCATTCTTAAAAATATGGACGATGTATCTTTTACCGAGTTTACAATAGATGATGTTGTTCGCCATAGGCTTGTTGCGAAGATTTTACGCGCATATGATAAACATAAGAAAATTAGTCGCTAATGAGTGTTGATATAATCATCAATGATCCACGATGGAACGATATCAATCTTGATGTTGATTTAGTCGTAAAAACTATCCGTGACCATCTTACGATTAAAAAAGAAGCAGGGTTTTCCTTGCTTCTTACGAATGATGAAGAAATTAAAATCTTTAATTCTACATATAGAGATAAAGATAAGGCGACAAATGTACTTTCTTTTCCTTGTGAGAATATAGAAGGGTATGTGGGCGACCTTATCATTTCATACGAAACCGTTGAAAAAGAGTGTTGCGACCAGAAAAAAAACCATGTAGATCATTCAATACATATGATTACCCATGGTTTTCTACATCTTTTGGGCTATGATCATGTAAAGGATAAGGATGCTGAGGTTATGGAAGCGCATGAAATTGTAATTCTCTCTCGTTTAAACATTAAAAACCCTTATGATATAAGCCCATGAAAACTGACATTAAAGCGGAAGATATAGAAACAGAAAAAGCGGGCTTTCTATCTTTCTTGAACCCCTTCAAACGAGAAAAACAGACAACAGCATCTGAGTCCTTAAAAGAAGCAGTGGACGCTTATCTTGAAGAGTCTGGGGCGAGAAAAACAGAAGAAGATGCCGTCGAAGAGACACTTCTTCTTACAAATGTTCTCTCTCTTAAAGACCTTGATGTTACGGACATTATGATCCCGCGTGCAGAGATTTCTGCGATTGAAGTTTCCTCTACAAATAAGGAGTTATTAGCACTTCTTACAGAGAAGCAGTTTAGCCGTATTCCTGTTTACAAAGAAACGCTAGATGAAATTCTTGGAACAATCCACATTAAGGATATTCTGAAAAAACTTGCCAAGAGTGACTCTTGGGATATCAAGTCCCTCATTAGAGAAGCCCCTATTGTTTCTCCCTCGATGCTTATTCTTGACCTTGTTCATCTTATGCGTCGAGAACGGCGACACATGGTTATGGTTGTTGATGAATATGGTGGAATTGATGGGCTAGTCACAATTGGGGACATTATTGAAGAAGTTCTCGGCGAAATAGATGATGAATATGATACAGAAG
>JAESUK010000199.1 GCA_016763095.1 Alphaproteobacteria bacterium | reverse complement strand
GATACATTTAACGGAGGAGCGGGCACAGACACCATCCGCAATATTGGAACGGGTGACATGTACTTTAATGCAGGAACAACGTTAAACAGCATCGAGGCTATCGATGGTAACGGCCTTAGATTACGCTTTGATGATCCAGTCACTATCGACTTCTCAGGCTATACTTTAACAAACATATCCGAGCTTTATGCAGGCAACGGCAATGATACAATTACAGGTAGTGCAGGCAATGATACTTTCCGCGGGCGCAACGGAACAGACATCTTGAATGGTGGAAACGGAAACGATGTCTTCCGCGTTTATGGTGGAGAAGGACGTAACGACACATTTAATGGTGGTGCAGGCACTGATGTTCTACGCAATGGCGGAACGGGGGATATATACCTCAATAATGCGACCTCTCTTATCAGTATAGAAGAGATAGATGGGAATGGTGCAAGACTTCGCTTTGATGATGCCATCACAATTGACTTCACAAGCTATACACTTACAAATATTTCATCAATCTGGGGTTCTGGATCGGCCGATAACATCACAGGAAATGGCGCAGACAACACCTTCCGTGGACGCGGTGGTACAGATATTCTTAATGGTGGTGGCGGAAATGATACATTCGAAGTCAGTGGCACGGAAGCACGCAACGATACATTTAATGGTGGGTCTGGCACAGATACGATCGAAAATATTCACGCAACAAACGGAATGTATTTTAATAACAACACTGTATTTAACAGCATTGAAATCATTGAGGGAAATAACAATCGTATAGAGATTGATAGCAACACAACCATTGATTTTACAAGTATCACACTGAACAATGTTTCTGAAATCAGAGGATCAAACGGCATAAATGATATTACAGGAAGCACTGGCGATGACATTATCAATGGTCGAAATGGAAATGACATCCTAGACGGTGGCGATGGAAACGACACTATTGATGGTGGTGCGAATAACGACATTCTCTATGGCGGGAATGGCGATGACCTCCTAAGTGCAACATCAGGAACAAACAGTTTCTACGGAGAAGATGGCTTTGATATAATGACTGCGGGTACAGGGACAGATACCTTTGTCTTTGAAGCAGCAAGTGCCTATAACGATGTTGATGAGATCAATAGCTTTGGATCAGTCATTGATATTTTGGACATCAGCGACCTTCTTACAAACTGGACAACAGGTCATCCAACACGCGGAGATATCACGAACTATCTTAACTTTGTGGATTCTGGCTCTGATACGCTTGTTCAAATTGATTCAAACGGAAATTCTGGTGGATCAAGCTTTACAACGATTGGTCAGATTAATGGCTTAACTGGTCTTGACGAGGCAACGCTCTATGGCAATGGTCAAATCATCGTCCCATAAACTTACTTTTATTTGAATTTTTGAAAAGAACGTACTATAACGCTTTTCATGACACATTCTATTTCAACAGACATTTGGAAAATCGTTGCCCTCTATCGCTTTGTAGAGATCAAAGATACAGTACACTTACAAAAGACCATCAAGGACGCATGTCTTGAGCTTGGTATTTGTGGAACCCTCCTCCTCGCACCTGAGGGGATCAATGGAACGATTGCAGGTCCATCAAACTCCATTCCTAGAATCGTTGAATTACTAGAAACACTTCTTGAGATTAGCAATGGAGAGGTCAAATACTCTGAAGCGGATCACAAACCTTTCCGTCATATGAAAGTACGCCTGAAGAAAGAGATCGTGACATTGCGCCAACCTCAGGTAGACCCAACAAAATCAGTGGGTACATATGTTGATCCTAAGGATTGGAACGATCTTGTGAACGATCCAGATATGATTATGCTTGATACACGTAATAAATACGAAACAGCGATCGGCACATTCAAGGGTGCAACAGACCCTGAGACAGATGTGTTTACTCAGTTTGCTGATTATGTTGAAAAGAATCTAGACCCGAAGAAGAACAAAAAAGTTGCTATGTTTTGTACTGGCGGTATCCGCTGTGAAAAAGCCTCTAGCTATATGCTCAGCAAAGGATTTGAGGAAGTTTATCACCTTAAGGGCGGTATTCTACAATATCTTGAGGACGTTCCTGAGGAAGAAAGCCTTTGGGAAGGAAGTTGCTTCCTATTTGACCGCAGAGTGGGCATAGAGCACGGTCTAAAGGAAAGCGCACATCTGCTTTGTTATGGTTGCCGTTATCCCCTTGAGCAAGTGGATTTGGAACTAGAGTCCTATGAAAAAGGTGTTTCATGCAAACATTGTATTGATAATTTAACACCTGAGAAAGCCCGTGCTTTCCGGATGCGTCATCAGCAATTCCAAAAATTGGCAGACGAGAAAAAGCAGGCGTAATTGTGTCTCTTCCTATTCTTTATTCATTCAGACGTTGCCCCTATGCTATGCGGGCACGCTTGGCGCTTTCTTATTCTGAAATTGAGATAGAACACAGGGACATTCTTTTAAAAGATAAACCCCAAGAAATGCTTGATGCCTCGCCTAAAGGAACGGTTCCTGTTTTGGTGCTACCGACAGGAAAAGTGATTGATGAGAGCTTGGACATTATGCATTGGGCACTCAGCATCAACGATCCTAATCAATGGCTTAGTGGGTACAGCAGAACGCTTATCGAATATAATGATGCAAAATTTAAGATGGCACTTGATCGGTATAAATATCCCAATAGATATCCAGACGAGGACGGTTCCAATGCCAAAGAAAACTGTTTATTATTTCTTGAAATGCTTGAAGAGAATTTGAGTAAACACGCCTATCTTTCTGGAGATCAGATCACTCTCACAGATATGGCTATATTTCCATTTATACGGCAATTTTCAAAGGTAGAGGAAGAGCAGTTTAACGCGCTTCCTTACATAAAGACGATCAAATGGCTCAATGCCCATCTTGAAAGCCCTTTATTTCAAAAGATCATGAAAAAACGCCCGATTTGGAGTAAAGACGAATTATAGTTGTTCTATAGACCTGCGAACATGACTTCTTCTTCGTTAAAGAGAAACTCCGCCCATTCATTATCTTGTTGTTCTGCCACGTCATATGAACCTTGTTCTTGTACCACATCCATATTGTTTCCAATTACGGTTGCAACGAGAAGAACACAGCACGCCGCAACAAGTGCATATGAAAATTGTGGTGTTTTGAAGAAATTTGGAAGCCATGCGAAAGCACCCGTAATTCCATCAGACGGACGCTCTTGATCCATTGTTTTGGAGCGTGAAATAATCTGTTCTGCCAAATGATTCATTTGTGGGGGAGACACTCTGTTCCGTAATTCTTTATCTTGCTGCATAATTTTTCTCCTCCCTATTCTTATCCTGATTCAGGGTTTCTTTTAATGTTTTCTTTGCCCGTGATAACAAAGATTCCAACGCCTTTATCCCTACCCCTAAAACCTCTGCCGCGTCCTTCTGTTTTAGCTCTTCATACACCACCAAGTTTAGTGCCTCTTTCTGGCGTTCAGGTAAGCTTGAAATCGCTTTCTCGAGAACAATTTGGTCTTCACTCACGACCATTCCATTTTCTTGTGATGCTTCTTCTCCGTATATTTCTGCAAATGTATCAATATCTTGATGCGTATTTCTTTTGTTCTTACGGCGCAAATCTTCACAGGCGTTTAAAATCACACGGTAAAACCATGTCGTAAATTTAGTATTCTTGTTCCCCGACCACATATGCGGTTTTTGCCAAAGTTTCAGAAAACAATTCTGAACAACGTCTTGTGCATCTGCTTCGTTATGTAGACTCCGAAACGCCAAGTTAAAAAACTTCTGCGTGTGTCGCTTTACAAGCGTCGAAAAGGCTTGATGGT
>JAESUK010000198.1 GCA_016763095.1 Alphaproteobacteria bacterium | reverse complement strand
TTCTGTATCATTTTCTGATGTACCACGCATTATATCCATATATTTTACATTCTGAAAATAAATTGGTGAGGAAGCATATTGATTGAATGTTAGGGTAGGAAGAACTGTTTGCGGTGTGGTAAGACACCCCCCCAAAAGAGCGGTAGAGACAAGCAACAGACCATATTTTTTACAAAAGTTCATCTGAAGGTATGATAGCATACGTTGTTTTACAAAACTCACATGTCATCATTATTTTTCCATCTTCAACGATGTGCGCTATATCATCTTTCGGCATCGTTGAGAGAATACCCAAAAGACGCTCTTCAGAACATCGGCACTTTGCAATCAGGTCTGTTGAATCGAGAACGCGCACCCCCTCTTCATGAAATAGCCTTAGAAGAATCGTATTTTCGTGAAGCTTCTGATCAAGAAGCTCTTCATCCTTGCAGGTCTTTAGCAGGACAGAAGCGCGCGCCCAATTTTCTTCCTCCTGCTCAACCACTTCGCTTTGAACATCCTTTTCATCCAGAGGCATTCGTTGAATCATTACGCCACCTGCACGCCAAGCATCCTCAACTCTATCAACAGCAAGTCTAATGACTGTTTCCACCTGTTCTGATTGCTCAAAGTAATGTTGGACGCATTCTTCCAAATTCTTTCCATCAAGAGCGACAATCCCTTGGTAGCGTTCCGTATGTGCACCTTGATCAACGGTGAAGGCTAAATACCCTGTGCCAAACATATCCTCCAGACTTAGAGGTTTCTTGTTTTTTTCTTTGAGCTTCGCTTCATATTTTTCTTCGTTATAGGTCACACAACCTCGGACATGCCCTTCGGAATTCACATCGCACACAACCATACTCACGGGACCATCTCCCTGAACTTGAAGAATGAAGATGCCTTCATATTTCAACATAGACGACAGAACAGCTGATAAAGCTACTGTTTCTGCCATCAACTGTGCTATCGCCTCTGGCGCATCATGTGCAGATACTATTTTATCCAACACACTGCCAAGGCGGATAACTCTTCCGCGTATAGCTGAACTTTCCAGAATAAAATTCTGGATTAAATTTTGATCCGGCAATGGAAAATTTACAACTGTATCTTCTTTATCTGGCATATCTTTATGACTTTAACTTATATCCGGTTTTTAAAATGCGGAGTGCAACAAAAATTAGAACAATATTTGTACAGACTAAAACTGTAATACTCAACATTGTATTTGCTTCACTCACACCTGTCATCCCAGATCTGAACCCATCAATCATATGAAAGAAAGGGTTAGACATGGCAAGGATTTTCCAACCACCTGAGAGTTTATCAAGTGAGTAGAATGTTCCGGACAAAAACGTAAGAGGTGTAATTATGAAATTTGTAACAGCAGCAATATGATCAAACCTATCTGCCCAAATGCCACCTATGATCCCGATAACTCCAAGCATTGACGTTCCCAGTATGCCAAAGACGAGTAATTTAAGCGGATCTTGAGGGACATAGCCATTAAAGAGTGCAAAAGCAAATAAACACACTACCCCTATCAAAAACCCACGAAGTATGGCGCCGATAGTATATCCCAAAAACAATTCAACATGAGAAAGAGGTGGCATTAGAATATCCACGATATTTCCCTGCGCCTTTGCAATAATGATTGAGGACGATGTATTCGCAAACGCATTCTGCGCCATCGTCATCATGATCAAGCCTGGAGCAATAAATTGCATATAAGGAATGCCCTTCATCATACGATCTTCTCCACCAAGCGCGAGTGTGAAAACAACATAGAATAATAACGTTGTCACAACAGGTGCAATGATTGTTTGCATATATACACTTAAAAAGCGTAGAGCTTCTTTTTGAATGAGCATTTGCAATCCGACTTTATTCCAACGCCCAAATTTTCTCACCTTCAAGCGATCAGAAACTACATCTTGTTGTACGGTGTTTGTACTATTATTCATATTTACCTTCTCCAGTGGGTCAATATTCATTATAATTCTTTTAAAGAAACTTGATCTTTATACCAGAATATTTCTTCTTATGTCTCAAAATAAAACTATAAAAGAAAAGAAGCCCCCGAAGAAGATAACTGCCAGTTATCTAAAGAACTCTGGTACGTACTATCTTCAAAAGTTCCCCGCTAGTCGCGCACATTTTGAATTTATAATGATGCGTAAAATCCGTAAATCAATTGAGCATCACGAAAGCCCTACGCTTGAGGAAGCACAGGATCTTCTTACACAGACATCCATATATTTTGAAGAACTTGGTTACCTTAATGATCGGCAATATGCCCTTGTCCTTTCTCGATCCCTTTTTCGTAAAGGCGCATCTCCTAAAGTTTTGTCTCAACGCCTTCGCATAAAGGGGATTAATGACGATATTATTTCGGAATGCTTAGAGACTGTGCTTCCGCCAAATGCTGACTTAATCGCCGCACTTTATCTTATTAAGAGAAGACGATATGGCGCATATGCAAGCCAAGACATCAAAAAAGATTCTAAAAAAATATTGGGCGTTCTTGCGAGGGCGGGCTTTTCTTACCACATAGCACAGCAGGTTATAGATATGCCTTTAGATGAGGCAAATGACACGCTCAATAACATCGCACCTTAATGAACGCTATTGCTTCCTGTATCAAAAACATCAGCACCCTCTATATTTGAAATCTCAACATCCAGAGGTTTAGTTGTTTGTTCTTCTTTGCTCTCTTTTTTACGCGAACGAATGCGTTCTTTAGGGAAGATCAAACTCACAGTGGTTCCAACATTTTTTTCAGACTGCATATCAATGCGCCCGCCATGCATATCCATAAGAAGCTTAACGAGTGTTAGCCCAAGACCTGCCCCATAAGTTTCACGAGAATGGTCGCCATCAAGAAGGTCAAATGGTTTCAAGGCGCGTTCAACCTGTTCTGGTGTTAGCCCCTCCCCATTATCTTCGACAAACAGTCTTAAATCACCGTTCTCATCAATTGATGTGCCTAATATGATTTTCCCTTTATTCGGTGTAAATTTCACGGCATTCGACAAGAGGTTGTATAACATTTGTTTTACAGAGCGATCCTCTGCTATCAAATCTTCAACTGAATCATCAATGTTGTTCGTAACTTCAATTTGCTTCTCTCTAATTTTTTCGGTGAATAACTGTAAGCTGTCATCTGATAATTTTGCTAATTTCACAAGGCTTTCATTCAATTCTCTGTCACCAGATTCTATCTTAGAAACATCCAATATTTGGTTGATAATCGCAAGGAGTCCTTTACCACTTTTGTGGATTTCTCCAGCATATTCTGTATAAGCAGGTTCTTTGATCGCGCCCATTACTTGATCCCGGATGATCTCAGCAAAGCCCATAATACTGTTCAAAGGTGTTCTCAACTCGTGGCTCATATTCGCCAAGAAGTCTGATTTCGCGCGGTTGGCCATGTCAGATTCTGCCTTCGCTTTCATAAGTGCTATGTCAGCATTTTTACGATCTGTAATGTCATCAATCGTTCCCTCAAGATGTAAGATCACACCTTTATCATTGATCACAGGCTGAATAAATTCATTTAGCCAGATTTCTTCTCCATCTTTTCGATAGGCTTTGATTTCGTATTTTTTACTGCTCTCACCCTCTATAGATTCTTTGATTTTCTGCGCTTTATCCTCAGGCGTAACATAAATCATATCGCTCATATTTGTGACATAGCGGATCAGTTGATCTGTGTCGTCATACCCTAAAATATCTGCCATCGCAGGATTTGCCGACATAAGAGCACCATCTAAATCTAGCTCATAAATACCATTCGCAGCATTCTTCCAAATTCTTTTGTAGTTTTCTTCCGCTTCAACAACCGCTTTTTCCGCGAGTTCTTTTTCTTCTAAATCTGCAAGCGTTCCTACAACTCTTAGGTTTTTATGTTGATCTTGTCTCAACATAGATATTGTCATCTCCACAGGCTTATAGTGACCATCTTTGGCTTGAAGCCTAAATAAACTGCAATATGCCGACGATTTTCCTTGTACCAAGTCTTGTAGCTTTTGAATTTGCTCGCGTTGTTCCTTTTCTCTCAAGAATGAAAATAATGGTTTTCCAATAGATTCTGCGAGATCATGCCCAGTTACACGGCGCCACGTATCATTTATAAAACAAAGATTACCATCAACATCCAGCTCAAAAATAACCTCATTGATAGAATTGATCACAGCTCGATTTTCCTGCTCCGATTGACGAACAGCTAAGTTCATTTTTTCCCTTTTTTTAATTTCATTTTTGAGGGCAATATTTCGACTGGCGAGACCTTGGTTCAGTTCCTGCATTTCCTGAGCACGGCTAATATTAAAGTGTCTGATGGCGGTGTACACAAATGTAAGGAACAAAGAGACAGTTAAAACAATCCATGGAAGTGCTGCCAGTATCTTTTCTGTATTGGTTGAGTGGAGATCGACGCGTACTTTATAGAGACGATTAAAGTCAGCATGGGAGAATTTATGTTGTGTTTTAACTTTGCTACTAATATAGGAAGAAAGATCACCGCCCTCTTTATAAAAAGTTTCATGCAGACTGTATGTTGCCGAAGCCGGTTTTATCGAAATACCTGCAATTCCTAGGTTTTCATATTGACCATATCCATTAAAAATTGTTTTTGTATCTGAAATTCCATTCAGAAGCCCTAAAGCGCCATCGTTTAACCTTAACAATTGTCCCAGAACAATTGCCCCATGCTTGTTTTCCCACTCCATATTTATAGCCTCATTGATTTGAGGTGTTATATCCAAGCTTTTAACTTGCCAAGTTTCTTTATTTGAAAAGGATTTATATGTCTCTCTGATTACTTTTATATTCTTGGCGCTTAGATACCAAGAAAGCTCTTTTCTAGAATAGTGATTAAAAAGCGGGTACGCTATAATCTTCTCAGGCAAAGAGACACCATCTGTTTCAATCCAAAAAATCGAAGATAATTTATCATGTCTAAATGTATGCTTGCTCCGAGACTTTAATGTTTGGCTAGGTAACAATTTCACATATTCGACCAACTCTGTAAAATCTTTTTCTAGACCGTCAAACTCTTTTCTAACTACGTTTTCTGCGCTTTTTGCACGTTCAAATTCTAGCTCAGTAAGTTTTAAACCAATCGATAAGTTTGTAAGCCCATAGAATGCACCAGACACAAGCACGCCAACAATCACGATCGCTACTTGCGTCATGAACATTTTTCTTTCGTTATTTTCTTTTGTGTCGGCCATTATGAGCTTTTCACCTTTTTTTTGTTACTCACGTCTATCATTACTCAATGTAGTTAAATAAAAGTAAACAAAATCAAATACTTTCATGGTTATGTCTAATTCTTTAGATTGGTAGTTGAATAGTTGCCCTCAACCCTCCATAAGAAGATTCTGATAGTAGAATATCCCCCCCATGCGCGAGCGCAATATCCTTCGTAATTGTTAAGCCTAAGCCGACACCACCTGTCGATGAATTTCTTGCTTTATCCAATCGATAGAATGCCTTAAAGACATCATCCCTATGCTCCTTGGGTATTCCATCACCATCATCATCAACGTGGATTAATATATAATCATCCCCTTGCTCTATGCTCACAAACACGTTCTCAGCATATTTCAAAGAATTGCGAATTAAATTACCAATACACCGTTGAATAGACAGTGGTTTTACCGCTAACAAACGTATCTCTTTGTTATCATCCTTATACGAAATTTTGCTTTGATCTTTTTTGTTTAAATCAATGACATGCTCAACAATTTGTGACAGGTCAACCTTTTCAACAGATTCATCTCCATCACCCCTTACAAAATCTAAATAACCATTAATCATGCTATCCATCTCATCAACATCGCGAGTCATATCTTTGGCATCTTCGCTGTCAATCATGCTCAAACCCAGCTTTAAACGTGTTAAAGGCGTTCTTAGATCATGAGATATACCCGCGAGCATTGTTGTCCTTTGATCAATTTGGCGCTGTAAACGATCACGCATCACAATAAAGGCGTGTGATGCTTGTCGAACCTCTCGCGCGCCTGATGCTTTAAAAACACCAACATCAAGACCACGACCAAAGCGATCTGCTGCAACCGCCAACTTTCTGATCGGTCGAATTTGGTTGCGCATAAACCATATAGAAATCAAAGAGAGGACTAAAGCAGAGGCAACCATCCACAATAGAAAAATATACGATGAAGATGTAAAAATGCGTCGATCTGGGAAAGCAATTGCAACCGTCTTACGTCCTACATCAATATAAATTGTTACCGTATCATCGTGTGAATTATAAATAATCTCATAAGGGTCACTAATATGAACGCTTAGCGCATCATCAAGAAAGGTTACAACCCACTTTTCCCAAATACCATCGGCAACAAGCTTGTTTTGTGTAATATTTTTCTCAGAAAGGTCAACGTCCATACGAAAATAGGATTTCAATGAACGTGGAATAATGTTCGTTTGGTGGTGCACTTTATACCCCTGAACAATAAGGGCAACCTCACCCGCAACACTTTCAGAATAGCGCATCGTCATTTTTTTCCAGTGATTATCCAGAAAAACAACGAGCAAAATCATCTGTAGTAAAATAGCGGGAGTGAGGATAATCATAAGAGATCGTCCAAACAAAGAATGCGGTAATATTTTTTTAAGAAAGTTCATCTCAATTTATTCTGAATGCAGAATATACCCCTTTCCTCGAACAGTTTGCAGTAGCCTTGGCTGTTTAGGGTCATCTTCTATCTTTTTACGAAGACGTGTTACTTGTACATCAATCGTACGGTCATTCCCATCAATTCCTAAGCTCTCCGCGAGTGTTGCTCTTGCAAATATTTGATCTGGCTTAGACAAAAAAGTTTCAAGAAGTTTCTTTTCTACATCTGTCAATCGAACAGTCTCGTCACCACACACGATATCAGCGCGCTTACGGTCATACGTCCATTTTCCGATGGCAATAGAATCACTCTTGTCCAGATTAACCCCACGACGTCTTAAAACAGCATCTATCCGCATCATAAGCTCTTCAGGTTCAAACGGTTTGGACAAATAATCGTCCGCCCCGATATTAAAGCCTTCCGCCTTATCCTCTATCTCTGTTTTGGCCGTTAAAAAGAGAATAGGTACATCTGAGCGTTCACGAAGATTTCGTCCAAATTCAAAGCCACTTTTTCCAGGCATCATCACATCAACAACTAAAAGATCAAACGAGAACTCTTCTAAAATCGCCTCTGCATGCGTAGCATCTTCCGCCGACATAACAACACAGCCCTGTTTTTCCAGATAGCGCATAAGCAATGATCGGATACGATCATCATCATCTATAACTAAAATGTGTTTTTTCTCTTCAAATGACATGCAAGTATATTATAGTGCTTATTCGTATTTTGAAACTTAAAAGCCCTAAAATAGAGAGGTCGTACACACATGTTAATGCCAGAAGAAGCAAAAAAGGGATATTTATGGGTCAATGGAGAGATTAAGCCTTGGGCAGAGGCAACAACGCACCTCATTACACATGGACTACACTACGCAAGCTCTGTTTTTGAAGGCGAACGTGCGTATAATGGCAAAATATTCAAAAGTCTTCAGCACACAGAACGTCTTTTTAACTCTGCAAACATTTTGGGTATGACGATTCCCTTTTCTATAGAGGACATAGAAAACGCAAAAAAAGAACTTCTTAAAAAGAACAACTTAGACGAAGCCTACATAAGAGCTTTCGTTTGGCGTGGTGGAGAAGAAATGGGAATTTCAGCACAAGCATCATCTATAAACATTGCTGTCGGTGCATGGTACTGGCCATGTTATTTCCCAGAAGAACTTCGTAACAATGGTATTAAACTCGCAACTTCCAAATGGTTGCGCCCAGACCCGAGAACATCCCCTGTCCAAGCCAAAGCGGCTGGAGGGTATATGATAGGAACAATGTCTAAGCATACCGCAAACGACCAAGGATATCACGACGCACTATTGTTGGACTACAAAGGACGTGTTGGAGAAGCTTCTGGTGCAAATCTATTTATGATTAAAGACGGTATATTAAAAACCCCAACTACAGAGTGCGTATTAAACGGCATTACCCGCCAAACTATTATCGAGCTTGCAAAAAACAACAATATTACGGTTGAAGAAACTGATATTATGCCTGACGAGTTATACAATGCTGATGAGGTTTTCCTTACAGGAACAGCGGCAGAAATTACAGCCGTTGGAGCAATTGACGGACACACATATATTGTTGGTGACGTTACAAACCTACTCCGCTCAGAATATGAGGCATTAGTACGACGTTAGATGCTACTCTGCAGGAATGTACTGCGCATCACTATCTACACGCTTAAAATATATTTTGTAGGACATGAGTGATATAAACACGCTATTCCAAAATAGCGTTACACTGCTCACAATTATGAAATAAATATCACCAAGATGAAATAAGCCATAGAACAGTGAGATTAGAGAGCATGACCACCAAACACCCCATGCCATAAAAGACACACCTTTTAATTCTTCTGGTGTTGAAATAATCGCCTTTCTAAGCTGAGGTATATGCGCCGCAGAGGCAAGAAAAGGAATGAGAGCATATAGAGATATAATAGTGTTTTCCATTCCCTCAGTATTACTGAGGAAGGTTAAACATCTCTTAATTCATATCGTTTTTAGGTGTTTTGACGGAATAAAATTATGTCGCCATCTTGTACGACGTATTCTTTACCCTCTTGGCGCATCTTTCCAGATTCCTTCGCACCTTGCTCACCATTACAGTTCACGTAGTCATCAAACGCAATTGTCTCTGCGCGGATAAAGCCTTTTTCAAAATCAGAATGAATTTTACCGGCCGCTTGTGGGGCTTTGTCTCCGACAGAGATTGTCCAAGCACGCGCTTCTTTCGGACCCACTGTGAAATAATTTCGTAGCCCTAAGAGTGTGTACCCTGCACGAATGATCTTATTCAAACCAGGTTCGTCCAAGCCCATAGATTCGAGAAGCTCTGTGCGATCTTCTTGAGAGTCGAGCTGAGCAATTTCTGATTCAATCTCAGCACTTACAATCACCGCCTGCGCGCCTTTGTTTGCAGCCATCTCAGCAACCCTTTTCGTCATATCATTTCCTGTTGCAGCATCATCTTCAGACACATTGCAGACATAGAGAATAGGTTTTGCACTCAACAAACATAGTGCATTTGCCAATGGTATTTCATCATCGCCTAATTCAACAGAACTTGCAGGCTCAAGGTTATCAAGTGCCGTTTTGATGCGCTCCATGATATCAAACTGGAGTTTACTCTCTTTATCACCAGAGCGCGCCTTACGTTCAGCATTTTTAAGTTGACGCTCAATGCTCTCAAGATCTGAGATCATTAATTCAGACTCAATGGTTTCTGCATCACGAATAGGATCGATTGACCCTTCCACATGTGTAATATCTTCATCTTCAAAACAGCGAAGCACGTAGATAATGGCGTCTGTTTCGCGAATATTTGCAAGAAACTGGTTACCAAGCCCCTCTCCCTTACTCGCGCCTTTAACAAGACCAGCAATATCAACAAATTCAAGCTGTGCGGGAATAATTTTAGCAGAGCCACCAATCGTGGCTATCTTATTCAAACGTTCATCTGGAACAGCTACTTTTCCTATATTGGGTTCAATTGTACAAAAGGGAAAGTTTGCTGCTTGTGCGGCAGCTGTTTGCGTAAGCGCATTAAATAATGTTGATTTTCCTACATTTGGTAGTCCAACAATTCCACAATTAAAACTCATATCAGCCTCTTTTTATTGACGTAATTAAAAAATAGTGTTTCTATAAAAATATCAAAACACTTATAAGGGTAAGAGAATGAAAATACAACGAACTTCTATTGTATCAGCTGTCTTTCTGACGGTAGCCATTTTATACCCGAGCAATGCGTTTACAGATGATCCTGATACGTCAACAGAGAATGATCAGGGGACGGCTCCTATAGAAAAAATAGAACCACAAAAGCCTCGTAAGAAAGAAAAACCTACTCTTCGCTGTGGGATTGATATTCGTTGTATGATTACTTAAAGAGACGCCATATTCGTCATAAAATCATTGTCCTTATTCTCAAGCAGAAGTTCGCCGTACTTCCCCATTCCGTAAAGGACATCATCTACCCATTTTTGGTCAGCCTTTGCAAAGTCGCTTAGCACATATCCACTTACTTTATTCTTATCGCCTGGGTGACCAATTCCTATTCGTACACGCTTGTAGTTTTTATCCCCTAGATGCACATCAAGAGACCTTAAGCCATTATGACCAGCATGCCCTCCTCCAACTTTAATTTTAATCTTGGCAGGTGCGAGGTCTAGCTCGTCATGGAAAACAATAATCTGATCTGGGAGTAATTTATAGAATTTCGCAACGGCACCAACAGATTGACCAGACTCATTCATATATGTTGATGGTTTTATGATTCCAACTTTGTGATTGCCTATACGACCTTCACTATATTGCCCTAAAAATTTTGATTTGAATGTAGGAAAGCCATATGAGCTTGCGATGGCATCGACCGCCATAAAGCCAATATTATGTCTGTTCTTTTTATATTTTTCGCCCGGGTTACCGAGTCCAACCAATAAAAACACAGGGATTTCCTCTTTAAGACCTTCGTTTGAAGGTTTGAATACTCGAAAAAGAAAACGAGCGAGACGCATCTATAGCATCTCACTC
Source organism: Alphaproteobacteria bacterium (assembly GCA_016763095.1). Taxonomy (GTDB): domain Bacteria; phylum Pseudomonadota; class Alphaproteobacteria; order Micavibrionales; family Micavibrionaceae; genus UBA1850. Next base: position 12,035 of record JAESUK010000198.1, on the reverse strand, counting down.
GTTATCAAATAATTATTTATCTGCATCGCCTTCGGCAGCAGTTTCGTCGCCTTCTTCGCCTTCAGCACCTTCTTCGCCTTCAGCAGTTTCAGCAGCATCTTCAGGTTCTTCTTCTTCAACGCGTGGTGCGATCAATGTTGCAATTGTTACATCACGATCAGCTGTTGAATGCGCGTCATCTGGCAGATTTACATCCGACATTTTCAATGAATCACCGATTTCAAATTTTGTCATATCAAGTTCAACGAACTCTGGGATATGTGTTGCACTACACATCAATTCAACATCATGACGCACAACGTTAAGGACACCTTGGCGTTGTAAGCCAATACAGTCATCTTGATTTGTAAAGTGAACAGGTACTTGAACCGCAATTTTTGTTTTCTTCGTAACACGAAGGAAATCAACATGCACAACTCTGTCTGTTACAGGGTGTACTTGTATATCACGCGCCAATACAGAAACTTTATCGCTTCCTACTTTCATGTCACATAGTGACGTGAACATATGAGCTTTATGATACTCAAGTTCAATGTCTTGTGATGAAAGACTGATTAGAACTGGTTCTTTATTATCCCCATATATTACTGCAGGAATGTTATTGTTTCTACGCAACGCACGAGCTATCCCCTTACCGGCTCGGTCTCGAGTTTGCGCAGCTAGTTGGTATGTGTTAGCCATCAGCTACTCCTCTTAAGTTAAAGTTATCCAACCTCCAGGGGTGTTGGACATGCTTAATAACCAAATTAGCGCGCTTAATGCAAGGGTTTTTTATGATTTTCTAGTCTAAAATTGCAGAAACTGATCTGTCTTCGGCAATACGACGAATAGCTTCACCCAATAACTCTGCAACAGAGAGCTGTTCAATGTTATGAGCAACCCGTACGGCTTCCGTTGCCGCAATGGTATCTGTGATTACAAGAGACTTAATCGGGGAAGCTGTAATACGTGCCACAGCACCACCTGAGAGTACACCGTGAACAACATATGAGTGCACTTCTTTTGCGCCATTTTCCATCAAAGCTTTGGCTGCGTTACTGAGTGTTCCTCCACTATCAACCATGTCATCAACGAGGATACATGTTTTGCCTTTTACATCCCCAATAACGTGCATAACTTCTGATACACCCGCTTTTTCACGACGTTTATCAATAATTGCCAATTCTGCATGAACTTTTTTTGCCATAGAGCGTGCACGAATAACGCCCCCCACATCTGGGGACACCATAACAAGGTCTTCACCTTTAAAGCGTTCCTTAATAACAGGTGTAAACACAGGGGATACCGTCAGGTTATCTGTTGGGATATCAAAGAACCCTTGGATTTGTCCTGCATGCAATTCCATTGTTAAAACGCGGTCTGCACCTGCTTTGGTAATTAGATTTGCCACAAGCTTCGCAGAAATCGGTGTTCTTGGTCCTGTCTTACGGTCTTGGCGTGCGTACCCATAGTAAGGGATAACCGCTGTAATTCTTTTTGCCGATCCGCGACGTAGCGCATCAATGGTAACGAGTAGCTCCATAAGATTATCATTTGCAGGATATGATGTTGGCTGGATAATAAATACATCCTCACCGCGGACATTTTCAAGGATTTCTACGAAGACTTCCATATCTGCAAAACGTCGTATTGATGCCTCTGCGAGAGGAACATTTAGATATGTTGCTATGGCTTCTGATAAGTGACGGTTGGAATTTCCTGAAATAATTTTCATGCGACCTGTTTTCCTTATATCAAGCAATAATATATTACGATGTATTATGAGTTATTTGGAATATAAATATTTCACACTAAAAATCAATCACTAAGAATCACTAAGAATTACTATTGTGGATATTTGTCGTCCACAGAAAGATTCTTTCAAGTGAGTCATACGACGATAGCTATAGAAATCATTCTCTGAAGCATAAGTATCGCGCGTATCTCTCGATATTTCTTTAACACCATGCGCCTTAAGGCGGAACATAATATAACTCGGTAGATCAAAGAGAAAATGCTCTGCACGCTCCGCATTTTTAAAGAAAGCAGACACGCCCCCGCCCTTTTCTAAGAAACCATCACGGAACGCTTTGCTAACTTCATAGGAGCTTTGGGCAATACATGGACCAATCATTACTTTTATTGATTTTAGATCACACCCGAGCGCACACATTTTATCAATTGTGTTTTCACACACGCCTACAAAAGCACCGCGCCATCCCGCGTGAGCCGCGCCAATAACCTCCTGCCCATTAGCATCCTTTCCAGAGAACAGAACAGGTGTGCAGTCTGCTGTCGAAATGCCCAACACAATGTTTGGTGTCTTAGTTACAAAAGCATCCGCCTTTGGGTGTCCTTGATATGGAGCATCAATCTGCACACAATCTGCCCCGTGCACTTGATCAATCGCCGCGAAAAAATCGCCGCCCATCTCATCCAAAACTATTTGGATATTCTGATTCACATTTGCAGGACTATCTCCTGATTTTTCAGAGCAGTTCAGTGAGGCATAAGCCCCTGTGCTCACGCCTCCATTTTTTGTATAGAACTTATGCTTAATCATACATTGAACCCTGCAAGTTGAAGTGGCACAGATGAGAAAGCAAAAACCTTAAACAACTTACCCATTTGATCGAGGTTTATAAGGCGATCCAAATCTTGTGATATCTTTTGCGTTTGTTCGAGCGTTGCCTTTTGCTTTAACGCCTCAGCGCGCATAACTATCCCAAGGGCGCGCAGGAAGTCTGCTTGTTTTATAATTCCTGCGCTGTGCATTCCCTCGTTTGCGCAAACTTTCTTTATGCTTGAGAAATCAACATGTGCAGTGATATCTACATTTCCAGCATTTTTAAAAGGGGATACGAATTTATGTTTTTCAACGGCTTGAAGTGTATCGCCATGCCCTTGATCATATCCATAATCAATGAACAGCCCTGCCCCACCATTTGTCTTTAACATCTGACACAGTCTTGTCATGAAGGCATCACGCACAGGCGCAAGCTCAATGTACTCACCATCTTTTACACTCAACGGTGCATCTATTGAGGCATTCATTTCGCTTAAACCAAAATGCAATTCATCACTTTTAGAAACACCTATAAGCTGCTCTTTTAATTTACCATCTACTTTTTGGAACTGGCGTATCGGAAGCGCATCAAGAAATTCATTGGCAATCACAATTATTGGAGCATTACTTTTATGATCATCAAGACTAGAGAGCCATGACACAGAAAGATCAGAGAGAAGATCCTTTTGCTTTTCAATAAGAACAGGGCTTGTTTCAAGCAGAACAACCTCTAAAGCATTTAGAAAATCTGGTACATTTTTTGCCATCCGAATAATATCTGCCATAAGCGTCCCGCGCCCTGCACCACATTCCATAAGTGTAATTTTTTTAGGTGCGCCGAGCTTCTGCCATGTATCAATAACCCACGCGCCCACCATTTCCCCAAACATTTGGGAAATTTCTGGGGCTGTTGTAAAATCTCCATCCACACCAAATGGATCTCGCGTGATGTAATAGCCATATTTGGGATGCCCAAGGCACAAATCCATAAAGCGTCCTACATTCATAGGGCCATGCTCTATAATTTCATCTTTAATTATTTGTTCAAGTTTTGACATTTTTCTTTTTGTGAACTCTAAGAATAATCACCATAAGAAGAAGCGCTCCTGCAATCATCCCCATGGATAAAATTTGCCCCATGGTTGCCCCGCTTGCGAAATAACCCAGATGCGCATCAGGCTCGCGGAAGAACTCTATAATAAATCGGGATACGGCATAGCCACCGATAAAGATAACAGCCAATAGACCAGAGCGTTTGCGCACGGCATCAAAGCGCGAACATACGTACAAAACTAGGAAGAGAACAGCGCCTTCAAGGAATGCCTCATAGAGCTGACTCGGGTGACGTGGTTGATCCCCACCGTTTGGGAAGACAATGCCCCAAGGCGCATCTGTAACACGCCCATAGAGTTCTGCATTGATGAAGTTGGCTATACGCCCAAAGAAGAGACCAATTGGCGCAGCGCACGCTAACAAGTCCGCCAAGCGGAACATATTAATATCATTCTTCTTTGAGAACATGATGATGGCAACAACAACGCCAAGGAAGCCACCATGAAAAGACATACCCCCCTCCCAAACATGAAAAATCTTTAACGGATTGGATAGGTAGTAAGACAAATTATAAAAGATGATATAGCCCAAGCGTCCGCCAAGAATAATTCCAACAATGGCCCAGTTCATGAAATCGTCTATGTCACTTTTATTCGGGCGAGCATCTTCTCCGTACCGTCCTAATATCTTTTTGATATAAAACCACCCCAGTAAAACCCCCGTGATATAGGCAAGGGCATACCACCTAATTTGCACAGGACCAATGGCAAGAGCAACAGGATCAATTTGAGGAAATTCTAATGACATACTCTATGTCCTAAACCATCAAAAATCATTTGTGAATACTAAAATTTGTTTCTTACATAGATTCATCCACACACGCCAAAATAAAGACTCAGATTCACTTGCAATCGACTCTGGAAGGGTGTTATCAAATCCCCATACAAAGAGACTTTGTTCATGTTTAAACCCGATTCTAAAGTTATTGACGATCAAGCACGACTTGTAAATTGTGCCATTGGGGTTGAGAACAAATTGAGGCTTTGTGTAAGCGACTTTCGGATGTAGAAACGACCCAAAAGCCTAAAAATTAGTAAGATTAGACACCACTGCAAACAGGATATTCGGTTATGGAAGATACAGTTTTATTAGATGATCAGTGCAACCCTCTTGATGCAGCAGAAGAGTTTCTGCAAGCGCAAAAGTGGGAGTTTGATCGCTTATCTGAGGATCAACTGTATCTTAGTATTGAAGGCGACCGCGGAACGTACAAACTGTTCTTCATGTGGGACGACCAACAAAATGCCTTACAGTTCTGCTGTGAAATCGACCTTTGCATGCCTAAATCACGTCTACAAGAAGCCCACAAAATGCTTGCTGATGTAAACTCTCAAATGTGGCTTGGTCACTTTGACCTTTCAACGGATGAAAAAAGTGGCTGTATTGCACCATGCTTCCGTTACACAACACTCATTCGTGGCATGGATTTCAGAAGTTGCGTTACACTTAGCAGAGACCTTATCAAGGTTACACTTCAAGAATGTGAACGCCTTCATGATGCGTTCCATGTGTTAGACAAAGAGAATAGCGACATTTCGTTTATTAAAACCATAGATTCTGCGGACTCAATGGAATTAGCTCTCGCGCAAGCCGTGGGTCACTGCTAAAATCACCATCATGGTGGATAATAAAAATATTTCCGTTCTTATCATTGGATGTGGGAACATGGGTTCAGCCCTTGTTCGTGGCTGGCTCAAAAATGGGCTAAATAATATTTCTATATTAACCCCAGATACTCCGCCAAAAAATATTACAGGTAAATGTCAGACATGGTTTACGTCACCAGAAGAGATCCACCAAGATTTTGATGTGATTGTACTTGCCGTAAAACCCCAAATTTTGAAGAATGTTTGCGAAAGCCTCACTTCTATTGTGAAGGACACGACGCTCATACTTTCTGTCGCAGCGGGGAAATCACTCCCTGTCCTTGCTGAGTATTTTCCGAAAATGATACCAATTATTCGTACAATGCCAAACCTTCCCGCCTCTATTGGTGCGGGAGTAAGCGTGTGTATTTCAAACTCACAGTGTCAAAAGCACCATATAGACATTGCCGAAATGCTTATATCCTCGGTTGGTACGGTTGAGTGGATTACAGACGAGCATTTAATGGATGCCGTTACCGCCGTTTCTGGAAGTGGTCCCGCATATCTGTTTCATCTGTTAGAAAGCATGACAAAAGCAGGCATTGTATGTGGGCTACCCAAAGAACTATCTAAAAAGCTCGCGCGTCAGACTATTATTGGAAGCGCACAAATACTTGATGCACGTGATGAGCTTACCGCCACCCAATTACGTGAAAACGTAACAAGTAAAGGTGGGACAACAGAAGCTGCCCTTAATGTTCTTATGAAAAACGATGTTTTTTCTACACTTGTGGAAGAGGCCATTAAAAGCGCGAAGAAGCGAAGCGAAGAACTGTAAACTATATAATTGTAGACAGAAAAAAAGGCAACATACCTGAGGTACATTGCCTTTTCTTTATATCCATATAACAACAAAACCACTAAGTAGCTTTGACGAAAAAGAAATTAAGCAGCGACTTTAATGTCAGTTGCAGATTCTTTTCCTTTGTTCTCTGTGATTTCATAGCTCACTTTTTGTCCTTCATCTAATTGACGAATTCCAGCTGCTTCAAGCGCTGTAATGTGAACGAATACATCTTTTCCACCATCTTCCGGTGCAATAAATCCATATCCTTTAGTTGGGTTAAACCACTTAACGGTACCAGTTGCCATGCATATATCTCCTAAATTTGCGTTGCATATAATTTTTCCAGCTTTCACCAGAAGTCTTAGAGTTCTTGAAAGTCCTTAATTAGTGGTATTTTTGATACTCTAAATATGGAGAAACAACGTAACTCAGCTATAGACTTATATGAATTTAAAACAAAAAGCAACGCAATATTTACGATCTTTGAAATATTTTGGTTACAACATATTCTTTAACAAACCTATATAGCTCCTTGCTTACACAGGAATTTTACTAATATAGACTCACGTCCATAAATTAATCATCGTTACAATCAAAGGTCAAAACGTTCATGTTATACAGCTCTGTCACTAGCTGAATCAGGCTCTTTTTATGCCCCCATTTTTTTATATCTCGTATTGAGATTGGTGATTTTTGATTTAACCAAAGAACCAACGTCTCTTGTTCTAATGACACATGAAGAACACTCCCGTATACAGCCAAATTCAGTATACCGTCGTCAGACTTCGTGATAGCTATCTTCGCCTGTTCATCACGGCGTAGTACCCCCCCTGCCTCAAGCTTGTACGATACTTCATCTTCTGACATTTGATGCTCGCGCCTTTCCATGCTTTCAATATCATCGTGGGTCGGTGTAGAAAAATATTTAACCATCCATGCACTGAAACTATCTGATTGTAATGACGCGGAAAAGCTGTCTTTCACCATATCGACCGCATCAGAACCGATTAAGAATGTAGAGCTACGCGTATCTATGCCCTGCCCTACGAAACGTTTATTTTCTTGTTCATTTTGCTCCAAGTAATAGCCGTACTCTACAAACATCTCTGAGAGTTGCGGACCTAAGAACCCAACAGAGAATGTCATGGCTTCTTCCAGCGTTTTTCCTTCATGGGCAAAGTGTGGCGGGATATAAATTATATCCCCCATTGTGACGTTTACGTCCTGTCCATCAAAGCTTTTTTCCAAGACTTTTAGGTCTTGGTTTGCGAGACATTTACCATCAAGGATTGGGGCGTGTGAGACTTTCCAATTTCGCTTTCCCTTCCCCTGCACGAGGAAGACATGATAGCTGTCCGTATGGGGTCCAACCGTTCCACCAACGGTTGAGTAACTGACCATGATATCGTCCATTAACCAACGTGGAGAAAAGTCAAAATTCCTTAGTAAACTTGAAGTGTTTGGGTGATATTGATCAATATTCTGAACAAGAAGACTCCAATTTTTATCACCAAGTGTTGAGAAACGATCTTCCTCAAAAGGACCATGTTCACACACCCAACCTTTTTCAGAGGTTACAACAAGCCGAGACTTAATATCATCTTCCAAAGATAATCCTGCCAAGGTATCTCCATCTATAAAATTATCAAACTCACTTTTATCGATTCCTCCACGGACAACGAAGGGTTTTTTACCCCAGTAAGTTTTATAGAATTCTTCCGCGCTTGGGAATGTATCAAGTACCATCTCTTTCCTCTATTTTTCTGTCAGAATTTTAGAATGATGATGAATGTGATCATCCATAAAACTTTGAATAAAATAATAGCTGTGGTCATATCCCTCATGCAAATTTAAGTTAAGCTTTTGCCCTACTTTACGACATGCTTTTTCAAAAAGCTGTGGCTTTAAGTATTCTTCTAAAAACGGGTCGGCTAAGCCACAGTCAATTCGTATCTCAGAGTTTTCTTCTGCAGACTTTACGTGTGCTATCAATTCACATGCATCATAACTATTCCAAGTGTCCTTGTTATCTCCCAAATACCCAGAGAATGCCTTCACGCCCCATGGGGCTTGTGTCGGTGCGACAATTGGAGAAAAGGCGGAAACTGATTTATAAATTTCAGGATGCTTTAAATATAATGTTATCGCGCCATGCCCGCCCATTGAATGCCCCATAAGCCCCTGCCTATCTGATATCAAAGGAAATTCATTACAAACCAACTTATTAAGTTCCTCGACAATATAGCTTTCCATCTGGTAATGCTCAGCCCAGGGATCTTGTGTTGCATTCAGATAGAACCCCGCCCCTTTCCCAAAATCATATGCATCAGGTTCATCAGGAACATGCTCTCCTCGTGGTGAGGTATCAGGTGCAATCACTGCTATGCCTAATTTTGATGCAGTGCGGTACGCGCCCCCTTTTGTTGTAAAATTTTCATGTGTACAGGTTAGTCCCGATAAAAACGTCACAAACGGAACATCTTTATCTTCAGATTGTGACGGCAAAAAAACAGAAAACGTCATCGCACATTTAAGAAGCGCACTTTCGTGTTCCCAAACACTTAAAATTCCACCATGGCAACAATGATATTCAATCTGCTTCATTAATACACCACAACACTTCTAATACTTTTACCTTCATGCATGAGATCAAACGCCTTATTAATATCATCAAGGGGCATGGTATGTGAGACTAAGTCATCAATGTTGATTTTACCATCCATGTACCAATCTACAATTTTTGGTACATCTGTTCGACCACGTGCACCACCAAAAGCTGATCCTCGCCAAACACGTCCTGTTACCAGTTGAAACGGTCTTGTCGAGATTTCTTTACCAGCACCAGCAACGCCTATGATCAGACTTTCTCCCCATCCTTTGTGGCAACATTCCAATGCTTGGCGCATAACGTCCACGTTTCCAATACACTCGAAACTGTAATCCACACCTCCGTTTGTAAGGTCGCAAATGGCCTCAACAACATCAGGTGTTTTCTTGGGGTTTATGAAATCTGTCATTCCAAACTTTTTTGCCAAGGCCACTTTATCTGGGTTTATATCTATTCCTATAATACGGCTTGCTCCAACCATACGTGCACCCTGAATAACATTCAGACCAATTCCACCTAGACCAAAGACTGCTACGGTTGATCCAGCCTCAACTTTTGCATCAAAAACAACAGCCCCTAGTCCTGTTGTTACACCACACCCGATGTAGCATATTTTTTCAAAAGGGGCATCTTTACGCACTTTTGCTACAGCTATTTCTGGCAATACCGTAAAATTTGAGAAAGTAGATGTTCCCATGTAATGGAGTATTTCTTTTCCATTAATAGAAAAACGACTTGTACCATCAGGCATTAAGCCTTGCCCTTGCGTTGAACGAATGGACTGACAGAGATTTGTTTTAGGATTTAAACAGAAATCACACTCACGGCATTCTGGTGTGTAAAGTGGAATAACATGATCCCCAACCTTTACCGATGTTACGCCTGCGCCAATTTCACGAATGATCCCTGCACCTTCATGACCGAGAATAGCTGGAAATGCGCCTTCTGGATCGTCACCTGACAACGTAAAAGCATCCGTGTGACATACGCCCGTTGCCATGTTTTCAACCAAAACCTCGCCTGCTTTTGGTCCTTCTAAATCAACGGTTTCAATCACCAAGGGAGATCCTGCTTTATAGGCCACTGCTGCACGGGTTTTCATTGTTATATCCTTTAATAAGAGTGTAATTCCGCGCAAGATTATCTGGGTTTAAATCAATCAACAAGCTTATAATCTCATCTCTTGCTAATAATACCTTAAACTGAAATCATGTTATTGAAATATGATAGGAACATAAAATGAAAATATGGGTTGATGCAGATGCCACCCCCAAGGTGATTAAAGAAATTCTCTACCGCGTTGCGGAAAGAACACAAATTCCATTGATCTTTGTCGCAAACCAGTGGTTACAACTTCCAAGATCACCACACATCACGTTTATTCAGGTTGAGCAAGGACCAGATGTTGCCGATGACAAAATCGCTGAGGATTGTGGGGAAGAAGATTTGGTTATTACCGCAGATATCCCGCTTGCTGCACGTATAGTAGAGAACGGTGCTCTTGCCCTTGATCCGCGTGGAACGCTCTATGATAAAAACAATATCGGGCAAAAGCTCTCTATGCGAGACTTCATGGATACGCTACGTGGAAGCGGTGTTGAAACAGGGGGACCAAATAGCTTTAACCAAAAGGATCGCCTAAATTTTTCAAATGAGCTTGATTGACTTATTGCTAAGAGACAATAAGCTCTGACAGTCGGCCCTTTTCAATTTAAGGAAAAAACATGCTAACACTCCAACAAATACTCAATACACAAAGCCCGTTATTAGAAAATGCTCGCGTTAAAATTGTGCGGCATAAAGATGATCGCATAGAATACCGTGAAATGCTAAAAAGCAGAGACTTATCATTAGAATACCAAAAGAAACAATCCAAACATGTATTCAAAAACTGTGATTATATTATCTCATTTATAGGAACCGAGAGAGGTCAATCAATTCTGTTCGGCGTATTTAAAGTTAACGGTTATGAATTCAAAAACAATCATTATTACTATAGATTAGATCAAGTTAATGAATTTAACAGCCTAATAGATAGATTAGTAATTAATTGGGGCAACAGCACTAGATCATGGCACCAATACTACCATTCAAAACCTAAAGAGGTAATTCAAATACTTCCCTCTGGTTATATAGGAGAATTCCCCGGACTACTAAGCTTTGTTCTTGAGTTTGATGAATTAAAGAAACTTGTAGACAACCCCGATGCCAATTACAAATGGAGACACCCTTTATCATCTGTAAATGGTATTTACATGATATTAGACAACAGAACAGGCAATCAATATATTGGTTCTGCGAATGGGAAGAACGGAATATGGCAAAGATGGGGGGAATATGTATCAAATTATACGGGAGGAAACAAAAGACTTACTGCTCTAATAAAGTCTGATCCTAACTATTATAAAAACTTCAGATACTCTGTATTACAAACTCTTCCGAGTAACATTACAAAAAAAGAAATTGATTCAATCGAAAAGCTCTATAAAGAGAAGCTTGGTTCAAAAGCACATGGTTTAAACGCAAACTAACCAAAAACAAACCCCACTACAACTTTACGTCATGGCGGGGCCTATAATAATTACTTAGATATATAGCTTACATAGCGCTTGCAGATTTTGCCATTCTCACGAGATTTATAAACTCTGCGCGGTAACCGAAATTATCTGCGCCTTTTCCTTTTTTGTGCCAACTCAATCACATCATCATATGAGAATGTTCCTGTGTACTGACCACCTTTTAAAAGCTGTCCATATCCTGCAACAGCCGTGGCGAAGAGCGTATCTTCTGAAACCATTGGGTTGATATCACACAAACCGCTCTCTATTTTTCCTTCTGAACATTTATTAATTAATGTTCGGCTCGCTTCTTGTGTAACAGGAGTTGTGATCAGCTTAGACTTATCTTCGTTAGGAAGTTTATAGCGTAGCTTCAAGAATGCATACTCACCTGAAAAATCGGTCGCGGCTTGATGTTTTTCAACATTACTTTCCTTACCGTATCGTAGTGGATCAACGCTTGATCCAGAACTACTTTTCGGAGTGATTTCATAAATCGCAGTTACGGTATGACCAGCACCTATATCACCAGCATCAATTTTATCGTTATTGAAGTCTTCACGTTTAAGGGCGCGTGTTTCATATCCAATAAGACGGTATTCAGATACAATATCAGGATTAAACTCCACTTGGATTTTTACATCCTTGGCAATTGTGAATAATGAAGATGTTGCTTCATCGACAAGCACCTTACGCGCTTCATTCAAGCTATCAATATATGCGGCAACACCATTTCCGTTTTGCGCCAATGTTTGCATCATGTGGTCGTTATAGTTTC
>JAESUK010000197.1 GCA_016763095.1 Alphaproteobacteria bacterium | reverse complement strand
GCAACACTCCGCGATTTCCCTGCCTTACAATGTATAAGAACATCTTGTGATTTATGTACTTCTAAAAACTCAAACGCCTCACGCATTATTTCATCAGAAGGTCCATCTGGAAAATTTTCCTTTTCTATGTCCCAAAAACATAGAATTTTCTGAGAAACATTTTCTAATCTCAGAACACGCCCCGCACCTTCTTGAGCATTTGGGTGTTCAATAGAAAGAACAGCATCTATCTTTTTACTCTTCAAAATATCTGGAACAGCGGCAATACCCGAAACAATAATACTCATCTTAAAAAGCTTCAGCTGGTGTTTCCATTAACGGAGTAGCCCCTGCCATAATCATTTTAAAGCGAGCGTCAGTCTCAGGTAACATACGAGTAAAGAAGAAACGGGCTGTTCTAATTTTTTGCTCATAAAATTTGGTATCACCTTCACCTGATTCAATTCTCTCAAGAGATTTTTCTACCATTTGAATCCACATATAGGCCAATGAGACCAACGCAAATTGGCGCAGATAATCAACAGATGCAGCCCCTGCTTCAAGTGGGTCTTTCATACCTTTTTGAGCAATTGTTGCCGTAGATTGTTGGAGTTTCGCGACGGACTTAGCAAAAGGAAATATAAATTCTGCAAGCGCAGGGTTAGCTTGGTTTTTTTCTATGTACTCAGTCACAGGATGGAAGAAACGTCTTAAATTACGTCCCATATTTTGTCCCAACTTACGCCCAACAAGGTCAAGCGCTTGAATACCGTTTGTACCTTCATAAATCATAGTAATACGTGCATCACGCGCATATTGCTCAACACCAAATTCACCGATATAACCAGCACCACCATGCGTTTGTATCGCCAAATTGGCAATTTCAAAACCCATATCTGTTTGGTAAGCTTTTGCAATCGGCGTGAGTAATGCAACCAAGTCTTCGGCTTTTTCAGCTTCCTTTGCGTCTTTACTTTTCTCAGCAATATCAAGATTCATACCGATCCAATATGACATCATGCGACAACCTTCTGTGACAGCCTTAGACGTTAAAAGCATACGGCGAACATCTGGGTGAACAATAATCGGATCAGCGGGCTTATCTGGAAATTTAGTACCATCTAGGGAACGCATTTGTAGACGATCTTTTGCGTACGCAACGGCATTTTGATAGGACACTTCCGCCATACCAAGACCTTGCATACCAACGGCCAAACGCGCGGCATTCATCATGGTAAACATCGCTTTCAAACCTTTGTGTGGCTCGCCAAGCAAAAAGCCTTTAGCGCCTTGGAAATCCATAACACAAGTAGATGATGCCTTGATCCCCATTTTATGTTCAATAGAGGTACAGGAAAGAGTGTTTTCTTTATCATTTTCTTCAGTAATAAACTTTGGAACAATGAATAGAGATATACCACGCACACCGTCAGGCGCATCTGGCAAACGTGCTAATACAAGGTGAATAATATTATCAGTTAAATCATGCTCACCTGCTGAGATGAAAATCTTTTGCCCAGTAATTGCCCAAGCCCCGTTTCCATCCTTATGAACTTCTGCCTTCGTACGAATAAGCCCAAGATCCGTTCCACAATGTGACTCAGTAAGGTTCATCGTTCCAGACCATTTACCTTCGATCATTTTTGGAAGATAAAAATCTTTCTGCTCATCTGTTCCATGCAAATATATGGCATCAATCGCCCCTTGGCTAAGCCCTGGGTACATACCAAAAGAAAGGTTGGCTGAGCAGATCATTTCCTGCATAACGAAGTTAACAGTATGAGGCAAGCCCATCCCACCATATTTAGGATCACAAGAAACACCCGTCCATCCACTTTCAGTAAACAGGTCATAAGCCTCTTTAAAGCCTTTTGGTGTCGTTACTTTTCCATTTTCAAAGTGGCAACCCTCTTGATCTCCACTTAGATTGATTGGGAACAATGCCTCTTGGCATATCTTTGCGCCCTCTTCCAAAATTTGATCTATCAATTCCGAAGATGCCGTTTCTGCGTACTCTTCTATTTCGCTTAGTTGTTCAACATTGAGCATTTCATGTAAGACAAAACGGATATCATCAAGGGGGGCAGTGTAGGTTGGCATTAAAATCTCCTGTAGGGTGTGAACGCCCATGATTAATATTCATGGTCGAATTACAGTATAGATTAAATTTTATAAGAAGAAAGAGAGAGAGAAAGCTAATTAAGCAATTTAATCACAAGGATTAATCCTCATCTTTAGCCATAGCGCGTAGATTATCCGCTAAACGCCCATCATCCATTTTATTTAGAATCTCGCGTGCTTGATGCATGGGGGATGGTTGCACATTAACATCTGGCTTTTTACCTGTGATCTGTGCGGCAAGCTTTTGAAGGTTTTTCTCACCAATCGCTTCACGTGCACCTTGAGCATTCTGCTTAAGCTCTGCAAGCATTTGCTCACGTGTTTGTTTTTCTGGAGGTTTTTTCTTAGATTTTTTTGACCAAAACATATGATCATTGTATCACGTAAATACGAACGACTATAACTATTTATAAACGCAACTAAGTACACCATTTGGATTTTCGCACTTAAGAACTGGCTCTGCTCTACCAAGATATTGATCTCTGATCGCTTGTAATTCAACGCCTTCTTGTAAAAGTGCTGTATCAATAATTGGGCGCGCAATATCTGTGTGCATTGGATAACGCACATCATCATAAATTGAAATTAATTCACCGCGAGCTTCTTGCGCATCATTCACATCATTTGCGGAAACGATGCGAGTCAAAAGACTACTCACTTCGCGTCGCAAAAGATCATCAACGGTTACACCTGCCTTATTAAGCTCAGAGCTTGCAACAAATAAATCTGGGTTGTCACGACTGATAACGGCCAACATTTGACGTGTTGCCTCTGTTTCTTGTTGAGGTGAACCAATCTCTACCTGCGCACGTGCCAAGATAACACGGTAATGCATATCTTTAACCGCTTCTCTCTTTTCAAATCTTGCGCAATCTCCATCCCAATGTGTTTTGATCTGGGCGCGCCTAACTTCTTCATTTGTCTTATTCGTACGTTCAACCGCATCCACTCCACTCCAACACCCTTGTGTCGATATTTCTTGTGTTATGTGGGTTGATGCGCACCCTGTAACCGCGAACATAGTCGCAGCTATAAAAAGCTTTTTGATGTGATTACAGTTTTGCATGTCTATTCCCTTAAATAAATAATTGACATAATATATACATCAATACCGTTAAAGTCAAGAAAAAACCCCGTCCAATCTGGCGGGGTTTTAATAATTCTGTATATCTAACTAGAGCCTAGTTGTGGTCATGTGTAGGTTTCACAACTGGAGTTGGCTCAAAGCCAATCATTTGGTTAAGAGAATCAAGTGATGTATCACCCATTTCAATACAGTCATGTCCAACATGTTTAGCGTCTGGACGACATGCATGTGCTGATGCATTCTCTACACGTGTAACGTGTGCGCCCATAACCGCCATTTCTTTTTGATGTTGTTGTCCATCTTCACGATTATTAAACTCACCTGCTAAACACTCAACTTGATCGCGCTTATCACCTGAAAGCTTATCTGTAACCTCTGCTTTGTAGACATCAGTACCCGTCGCATAACTTTTAAGGCTTGCAACCGCTTCTTTACCATCATCATTAATGTATCTAATCTGAACACCTGCTGGGTCTGAAGAACCACCAGAGAGAGAAAGACCGCCACCGATTACTTGTGCGCCAAATCCCCAACTACTTGCAGATCCGCATTTTGAACTAGGGATAACAGTCGGAGCATATGCACGTGCACCCGCTGCTGCTGCTTTATAAGTAGAGCTATAAGATGTGTTTTGGCTGTTATTCTGTCCACCATTCACTGCATTTGCAGTTTGGCTCTGACCTTGCTCTTGGCCTTGCTCTTGCTCAGAATTCCCGCCTTGACCGCCTTCAGCGTAGGCATTTCCACCTTCAGCATTCACGTTATTCTGATTGTTCAGGCGATTATCATTTGTATTGTTACCTGTTGTAAGATGATTTTGATTGTTCAGGTTATTTGTATTTTCCAACTCAGTAGAATTATTCAAAGTGTTATCACCAGTTTGAACACCTACATGTGTGTTGTTATGAGCCGCTGCCCCAGTTTGAACACCTACATGCGTATTGTTAACTGCTGCCGCTGCCGCAGTCGCTGAATTATATGTGTTATCTTTAATGATTGTTTCTGCTTCATCACCGCTTGTTGCGAATGCAGATGTTGACATTGTTGTTGCAAGAAGGACTGCAATACCAAAATTTCCGAATGGTTTCATAATATATTCCTCTATTTAAAATAATACTCTAAAAAACCCCTCAATGTGACATGGACAATCCATGGGGTTCATTTCAGAGTGGCAAGGTTTTGACATGATTTCGCGTTTATGTCAACAAAATTAAAATAACCGAATTATATCAAAACCTTAATACATATTCCAAACTACATATATTAGATATTTATTATACATATTACATGGAAAGTCTCACAGCGATTTCAGTATTTAGCCTCCAGTTTACCCATAATTATTATTGTATATCATATAGTTATAAGATTTTATTTGTT
>JAESUK010000196.1 GCA_016763095.1 Alphaproteobacteria bacterium | reverse complement strand
CGTTCACAGTTACAAGGGCATGTCCCGCTTCGTGATAGGCCGTCAGTTTCTTTTCGTCTTCATTCATTGCCATTGAACGACGCTCTGCGCCCATCATGACCTTGTCTTTTGCTTCTTCAAGCTCTTCCATACCAACAACGCGCTTATCACGGCGTGCAGCAAGCAATGCCGCTTCATTCACAATATTGGCAAGCTCTGCTCCAGAAAAACCTGGTGTTCCACGTGCAAGTATTTTGGAATCTACGTTTTTGGCAAGAGGTACTTTCTTCATATGAACTTCAAGAATAGCAGCACGACCATTTACATCAGGGTGTGGGATTGCAACTTGTCTGTCAAAACGACCGGGGCGCAACAACGCAGGATCAAGAACATCAGGACGGTTTGTCGCGGCGATAATGATCACGCCTTCAGAGGCTTCAAAGCCATCCATTTCGACAAGAAGTTGGTTCAATGTTTGCTCACGCTCATCATTTCCTCCACCATGTCCCGCGCCACGATGACGACCGACGGCATCAATCTCATCAATAAAGATGATACAAGGTGCGTTTTTCTTTCCTTGTTCGAACATATCACGGACACGAGATGCCCCGACACCGACAAACATTTCAACAAAGTCAGACCCAGAAATTGTAAAGAAAGGTACCTCCGCTTCACCCGCAACAGCACGTGCAATCAAAGTTTTACCTGTTCCTGGAGGACCAATAAGCAAAGCTCCTTTAGGAATACGCCCACCAAGGCGTTGGAATTTTTGAGGGTCTTTCAGAAATTCAACAATTTCCTCAAGCTCCATCTTCGCTTCGTCAATACCAGCAACATCATCGAACGTTACTTTCTTCTTATCTTCATTGAGCATGCGCGCGCGCGACTTTCCGAAGCCCATAGCACCGCCGCCGCCGCCTTTTCCTTGCATTTGGCGCATGAAGAAGATCCAAACACCAATCAACAAGATCATAGGGAACCACGAGATAAAGATGCTCATAAGGCTAATCTCGCCCTCACCTGTAGATTCCGCAACAATGCGAACATCGTTCGTGCCAATACGCTCAACAACATTCTCGCCTTCAGGCACACGCGTTTTGAACGCCGCGCCGCCTTCGCTGTAATGCCCAACGATTTCTTGTCCGCGAATTGTGATATCAGAAACACCACCATCTTCAACAGAATTCATAAAATCACTGTAAGCAAGTACACCGCCATCTTTCACAGCTTTTTTCTGTGTGGCATTGAATGCATTAAAGAGGAAAGCAAGAGTTAAAATTATTGCTAACCAAAAGAGAAAATTCTTATTCATTCCGTTCACGGGGTCTATCCTTTAAAACTGTAGATTAATCGAGATCAATCTAATGCTTTTCAGCCCCGAGACAAGAGGAAAAGAGAAAAACTTTGTTTGTGATAACACTTAATAAGTGTTAGCTCACAGAAGAAAAAACCCAGTAATTGATTGCTTTTTTATGTCTTTTATAAAGAACAATGGCGACAATACAGATCATCAGAACAAGATTTGCCCCCGTTGCAATCGTAAACATCATATCTTTAAGATGCGTCAAACCATAGCCCAACGTTACAGCACTTCCAACAATCCACATTATCCATGTTGATAGAGAAAAACTATCCACATCATCAGATTTCATCAATTGTCGAATTTGGGGAAGATACGCCGCAATACAGTTCAACGTTACCAATGGGTATAAATATACAAATATGCTTTCCAAATGTCTCTCCTCTGCCCCTATGGCTATTCAGTGCTCTACAGTGGATTATTACGTCAAACATTTAACATTCTGTGAAATATACATAGCATTTGATCTTTTACATGAATTCTCAACTTTTTATGTCATTCATAAATTGACAAACCATCTCAAAACCGCCATTAAAAACATATGTTTGATATATCCAATATTAGTGAAACCTCCGAAAATATTTTTGAGCACCTCAGAAATGCAGTGACTGAACCTGCCAACTGGATTCAAGTTGCCTTAATCGTATTCTCTATGGGTATTGGTTGGGCTGTGCGTAAGCGCTTCGCGCCTCGTCTTATACATTGGGTTGATCGTAGTGGTCTTAATTTCCGTATTCGCCAAACGCTTAAAAGCCTTACGAAGCTTATCCTTCAGGTTGTTGCCGTTTTCTTAATTGGAATTTTCTTGAAGATACAAACTGTTGGTAATTTTGCAGGAAGTACAAGTGTTGAAAGCGTATCTATTAACCTTCTTATGGCGTGGATTGTTATTCGTTCTGCCGCGCAGATCATTGGAAACTCTTTTGCACGTCAAACTGTTGTTATTACGGCATGGGCAATTGCGGCACTAAGCATCGTAGGGCTACTTGATGAAACAGTTTCGCTTCTCGAAGGCATTGGTTTTTCTATTGGGGATTCTCAAGTAACTGCACTTGCTGTTATAAAGGCTGTTATTCTGATCTTCACACTTCTTTATGCAGCGCTGTTCTTGGCGACTTTACTTGATAGAAGGATGTCAAAGGCAAGCAGTCTTACCCCTTCTTCTCGCGTGCTCATTACAAAGATTTTACGTGTATTCCTCATTGGGATGGGGCTTTTAATCGGGATCACCTCGGCTGGTGTTGATTTGTCCCTCCTTGCTGTTTTTGGTGGAGCACTTGGTTTGGGGATTGGTTTTGGTCTTCAAAAAGGGGTGTCCAATCTTTTTAGTGGAATCCTTCTTCTCCTCGATAAATCAATTAATCCAGGCGACATTATTGAGCTTCAAAATGGTGTATTTGGCTGGATTAACGAGATGGGCGCACGTTACACATCCGTGGTAACGCGTGACAACAAATCATACCTTATTCCTAATGAAGATTTTATTACGCAACAGGTTATTAACTGGTCACATAGCGATACGCTTGTTCGAATGGAAGTCGAGTTTGGTGTTCACTATGCAAGTGACCCACATGTTGTGAGAAAGATTGCCTCTGAAGTCGCCGTCCTTCCAGATCGTGTCGTAAACGACCCCGCGCCTGTTTGTCATTTGAGTGAATTTGGGGACAGCTCTTTAAACTTCAAGCTTCGTTTCTGGATCACAGATGCAGAAGAAGGTGTTACAAACGTTAAAGGTCAAGTATTACTCGGCCTTTGGGATGCGTTTAAAGAGAATAATATTAAAATTCCATATCCTCATAGAGAAATCTATATCAGAAACGAAAAAACTGAATTTTAAATTTACTCTGCACTTATTGCGACAGCGACAGCGTTTATCACGGCTGCGATTCTTACCGCTGTTTGGATTTGATCCTTTGACACACCTTCTTTAACAAGCGTTGCTTCGTGCGCATCAATACACATACCACATCCGTTTAAGGCTGATACAGCAAGAGACCAGAGCTCAAAATCAGCTCTATCAACACCAGGGTTCCCAATAACATTCATACGCAACTTCGCAGGAAGCGTTGTATATTCCTTGTTTGTCGCGATATGCGTAAAGCGGTAATAGATATTATTCATCGCCATGATGCTTGCCGCTGATTTGGCAGCATTCAAAGCCTCTTCTGATAGATTATCAAGTGCCTCTTCTTCAATTTCTTTGATCACTGTTGCGTTCCCTGTGTTCATTGCACAGGCAAGAAGACAGCCCCATTTTTGCTGATCTGTTAACGACTCATCATTTGCAAGCGTTGACAGGTTAAGCTTTATATCTTTGGCATAGTCTGGGGTTAAACTTTTAAGAGTGTCTATTGTCATTGTTTTCTCCTTATTTTAGATAAAAAAAGGGCGGCAAGATACGTCTTACCGCCCCATCACGTGACCTCAACCTCGAAAGATTGACCTCAATATGATTTACGCAGCTTTCTGGGCTTCAGCTGATGCATCGATTGTATCGCCGCCGACTGGACGGTTACACGCACAAAGTTCATCAGACTGTAGAGCATCCAAAACTCTCAAAACTTCTTTAGGGTTACGACCAACACTCAATGGGTTCACTGATACATGTTGGATCGTGCCATGTGGATCAATGATGTATGTCGCACGGTATGCAACGCCGCTTTCCTCACGGATACCAAGACCATCAACGAGAGACCCGTTTGTATCTGCAAAGCTCCACTGGTTTAGTTTTGCTAAATCTTTATGTTCGCGTCTCCATGCAAGCTTACAGAACTCATTGTCTGTGCTTCCACCAAGAACAACTGCATCGCGGTCTGCGAACTCTTCATTCAAATCAGCAAAGGCTACGATTTCAGTTGGGCAAACAAATGTGAAGTCTTTTGGGTAAAAGAAAATTACTTTCCATTTTCCTTCAAAACTTTTTTCTGTAAGCGTTTCAAATGCAGACTCGCCATTTTCCTCATGGGACATAAAGCCAGGCTTAACACCTACAACTTCAAAGTCTGGAACTTTTGCGCCAACACCCATCATAAAATTACATCCTTCAAATTCCATATCCATATCCATCATTTTTCTCCTATAAAGTTTTGACCGTGTTTCTAAACATATTTTGTATGTCCTAAGTTTCTACCATGATGGACAAAAAATCCAACAAGTAATTCGAATATTATTAATCGTTTTTTCTAATAGATAAAATATTTAATAATTGGTATAGTCAATATATGTTTAAACCAACACTACGACAACTTGAATATTTTCAATCCCTTTCAAAAACACTGTCCTTTAGCCAGTCTGCGGACGATTGTTATGTAGGACAGTCCACGCTAAGTAGTTCTATAAAAGACTTAGAGCATGGTATTGGCTTCGCTCTTTTTGAAAGAACAAGTCGGCGTGTGTTTCTGACGGCAGAGGGGGAGCAACTCCTCAAATCAGTGAAAGACCTTCTTGATAAGCAAGACTCCCTTATGGATCACATTAAGACATTAGAAAACCCTAATGAACATACAATTCGCCTTGGTATCATTCCGACAATTGCCCCCTTTGTTCTCCCAAAACTGTTACAAAGTGAATATAATTTACTGTTTCGAGAAGGGTTGAGTTCTGAACTTCTTGAAGATTTAGAAGAGAAGCGTATTGACGTTGCGCTCATTGCACTCCCCTACCCACTTAAAACACACGTAAAGACACATTTTCTTTTTGATGATCCTCTGTATCTGGCGAAACCAATAGAGAACGCCACACCTGATAAAGAATTACCTTTTATCTTTTTGGAAGATGGGCACTGCCTTCGTGACCAAGCTATAT
>JAESUK010000195.1 GCA_016763095.1 Alphaproteobacteria bacterium | reverse complement strand
GTCTGGGGATGTAATATCAGTGATTGTTGGTTCGCTCGGAAATTTTATTTCAAAGCCACAGAATTTTTCACTATATGTATGCGATAACTTTGGTAACTCGTACGATTGTACGCCTAATGGAGTGTCTTTTTCTGATGGCGTATCCTTTTGCTGTGCATAAGCTGGAATGCACACACATAATAGAGGGGAAACGAGTCCAATCTTTTTAAGATATTGTCCAGTCATTAGGATCTGCTTCCGTTTGTGTTTTTGAGTCTAAGTTTTTAACTTCATGTGCATTACCTTCCTCGAAAGGCGGAATCCATACATATTGAATGTTCTTTTTCTCAGCGTAGGAAAACTGTTTCCCAATCTTTTGTGGTGCGTGATACATCTCTACCTTGAACCCACGATTACGAAGTGTGCGTGCTGTGTCGGAGGCAAGGGCGCGTTGTTTTTCACTTGGAAGTACCATTAAAATGTCTGCAGGGGATTTCTTGCCAGCTTTGATGTGGTTGTAGTGGTGTAACACTTCAAAAAGACGTGTGAAGCCGATGGAGATTCCAACACCAGGTAGCTTTTTGTTTATATAGTTACTGGCAAGATCATCGTATCGTCCGCCAGAACATACGGAACTTGTAAACTCGGGGATATCTAAAAGACGTGTTTCATAAACTGTGCCTGTGTAGTAATCCAAACCACGTACGATTGATAAATCTGCAACGATAGCGTGATCAGGAAGGTGCTTGAGGTTATTGAGCACGAAGGATAATTCATCTATGCCTTCTTGCATCTCGTCATTCAATGCCTTGATTGATGGTATATCCTTGGTTTGTACGAGTGTTAAAACCTCTTGAATTTGGTCGCTTGGAATATTCAAGTCATCTTTAAGGATTCTGGCAACTTCCTCGCTACCTATTTTTTCAATTTTATCAATAATTCTTGTGACTCCTACAGAATCCTCAATCTCTATATGTGCGAGTAAGCCCATTAAAATTTTTCTGTTAGAGATTCTTAACTGTACGCGTCCGATATCCATCGCATCCATTGCTTCATAACAAATGGCGGCAACTTCGGCATCAAAATGTATTGGTAAGCTATCGACGTTGATCACATCAATGTCACATTGGTAGAATTCTCTCGCTCTTCCAAGCTGAGGGCGTTCCCCACGCCAGACACGTTGCATTTGGTAGCGTTTAAACGGGAATGTTAATTCGTTGAAATGTTGTCCTACATAACGTGCGAAAGGCACTGTTTGGTCGAAATGAAGAGCGAGACGTGCATCTTTTTTGTCGTTTGAATCCGCTTGTAGACGCTCAAGAACATAAATCTCTTTGTCTACGTCTTCGCCTTTGGCGGCGATGACTTCGAGTTCTTCAACAGACGGTGTCTCAATTGAACAATAGCCATAACTTTCAAATACAGCGCGGATTTTATCCATCCATTGTTGTTCTACTACACGGTATTCTGGTAACCATTCGGGGAAGCCACTTATTGGTTTGGGCTTATAGATTTTCTTTTTTTGTTTGTCTTTGCTCATAAAGACAAATATGTACACTCTCCCTTTTTAAATCAAGGGTAAATCAAGGAAGCGTGCATAAAAACTTTATGAGTTAATGAGTTGCGCCGTTTGTGGTGCTGGAATTACTTCGTCTATTACCTCAGAAACACTTGAGGCGATTTTTTCTAAGAGCGATAATTTTTTCTCTTGAACAGGGGTGGCTTGGGTTGCAATCTCAACGGCATTACTGAAATCAGGTGTGATGTTGTGTGCGGATGTTTCTGGATATTTTGTTTGGAAGAATGACATTGCTGTTTGTGCGTGTTCATCTGCGACTGTGATTTCTATAAAGCGTACGGATCTTTCCTGTATTGATGAGAAGCTTGCGCTGTGTGATGAGTTCTTGAAAGCGTCAAGCATACTCGCTGTATCTTTATTTCTGTGATTATTCGTGCAGAGTAATATTGTTGTCATTGATCTTGCCATTTTATAATTATGTTTCTTTATTTTTGGGAAGATACGTAGGGATTGATAAAAACACAAGAAAAAATTGTGGTTTTATGAAAATTGAAATTTTATTATTCAGTTTAGGTCTTAAAAACGCTCTCAAGCTGTTCAATGAGCGCTTTTCCGAGGTCTGCTGCATCGGTAATCGCAATTGAGTTTTTATAGATTCGGGTAACATCGTGCCCAATCCCTATGGCGGTTAGCTCTATATCTGAATATTTCTCTAGCCAGTAAATGACAGATTTTAGATCGTGTTCAAGAATGTGGGATGGATTGACGGACAGGGTTGAGTCGTCAACGGGCGCACCGTCCGAAATCACCATTAAAATTTTACGTTCTTCTGGGCGTTTGGATAAGCGGTCATATGCCCAGACGAGGGCTTCGCCATCTATGTTCTCTTTTAACAATCCTTCTTTGAGCATAAGCCCCAAGTTCTTGCGGGTGCGTCTATAAGGAAGGTCTGCAGATTTATAAATGATGTGGCGTAAATCGTTGAGGCGACCGGGGGTTGGCTTTCGCCCACCATTTGCCCAAAGCTCTCTGGATTTTCCGCCTTTCCATGCGCGTGTTGTAAAGCCGAGAACTTCGACTTTGATCTGGCAACGCTCAAGTGTTCTTGAAAGAATATCTGCGCATAGAGCTGCGATTGTAATGGGGCGACCACGCATTGATCCCGAGTTATCAAGAAGAATTGTAACAACGGTATCGCGGAATGGAATATCTTGTTCTTGTTTAAAGCTTAGAGGAATGGTCGGGTTGGCGATAATACGTGCAAGGCGACCAGAATCGAGAACGCCTTCGTCGAGATCAAACTCCCAACTTCTTTGTTGTTTGGATAGAAGTTTGCGTTGTAGGCGGTTGGCAAGCTTTGAAATAATGGTCTGATAGCCTGTGAGCTGTTGATCAAGAAGGGCACGTAAACGATCAAGCTCGTAGGGATCGGCGAGGTCTTCTGCGTTTACGATTTCATCGAACTCGTTGGTATATATTTTATAGGATGTTTTAGGACCATCTTTTTCTGATGATGACGACCGTTGATCGGATTCGAGGCTGTTGCCATCGCCTTGATCAAAATCTTGCTCTGTTGAATCTAACGATTCTGCGCCTATGTCCTCTGTCTGTGAGTCGTCTGACTCGTGCTCATGATCTTCTTGATCGTCGGCTGAGGTATCATCTGCGTCTTGCTCTTGGGTGTCTTGGTCTTCTGTGTCTTTCGGTTGAGGGTCGTCCTTGGCTTTTGCGTCCTCTTCCTCATCTGATTTATTATCAGGGTCTTTTTCGGTGTCGCCAAGATCAATATCAAACTCAAGTTGCTTTAAGAGCTTTAGCGTTTCATAGGAGAAGGTGGCTTGGTTATCAAGTGAGGAGCTTAGTTTGTCTAAACCGTCTTTCCCAATGTGGGATTCAATCCATGGAAGGTGCTCTTTTACGATCTTCTCGATAGATTCTGGTAGTTCACTGCCCATAAATTCTTTGCGGGCGATGGCATATATTGCGGTGCTGATGTGATTATTCATGCCTTCTTCGGCGGCCATGTGCAGGGTGGCATCAAGATTGCTTTTTATACCGTCATAGTCTTGTGCACCAAGGGTTTCGCAACGTGCGCGTTCAAGCGCAGAAAGGATAGATACTGCGTCATAATCTGTGGGAAGGTTTTGTTTGTAGATACTTTGATCGTGATTTAGAAGTAGGAGGGCTTGAAGGTCTGCTGCGCCACGTATCCCATCTATATTGATGTCTTTTAGGTCTTCTGGGATATGTGGAAGATGGGTTATCTCTTTATCAAAATGCGTTAGATAGGAAAATGGAAGTGCCATGCTTGATTGATCAAAAGAAACTTGAGTTTCTTTTGATTTTGAGAGCGCTTTGATCGTTGCAGAGAGCGCTTCTTTGAATGGTTCGCTCATAGTCTATCTATCCTACTTACTAGAGATCTTTGCCAAAGCATCGCTGATAATATTCCCTTAGAATCGGGTGTTCCATCTCATCGGACTTGTTTAGAAAACTCATTTTAAAGGCTTCTTCAAGATTTTCGAAAATAATAAGGTTTTCAATCCAGCTCATGACGGTTCTTGGTGACATAACGGTTGAAATGTCGCCGTTTTTAAAGCCTTCACGTGTGAGTGATGCCATTTGAACCATCGCGGAAATACGTTCTTTGCCTTTTGGATTGTTCATATTTGGATTTTTGGCGAGCATGATGTTTACTTCATCTTCATGTGCCAGATAATTAAGTGCGGTTACAATGTTCCAACGGTCCATTTGACCTTGGTTGAGTTGTTGTGTTCCATGATACAAGCCTGTTGCATCTCCAAGACCGACCGTATTCGTTGTGGCGAATAATCTAAAGGCTGGGTGAGGGCGTATGACGGTGTTTTGATCAAGAAGTGTTAAACGTCCATCAGATTCCAAAACACGTTGAATAACAAACATAACGTCAGGGCGACCGGCATCGTATTCATCGAATACCAATGCAACAGGGTTTTGCAGTGCCCACGGGAGTAGTCCTTCTTTGTACTCTGTGATCTGTTTTCCCTCTTTAAGGGTTATCATGTCTTTACCAAGAAGGTCCAAACGACTGACGTGGCTATCAAGGTTGATACGCACGCATGGCCAGTTTAAGCGGGCGGCGACTTGTTCAATATGCGTTGATTTCCCTGTACCATGATAACCCTGCACCATGACGCGCTTATTATGCGAAAAACCAGCAAGAATAGCCTTTGTTGTGGTCGGGTCGAATTGATATGTTTCATCAATTTTTGGAATATTTGGGTTCGTGTCATCTGTGAAGCCAGGGACTTCCCAATCAAGATCAATCCCAAAAGTATCGCGTACTGAGAATTTGGCGTCTGGAATCGTTGTGTACTTGCCATTCTTGGGGGCAAGCTGTGTTACATCAAAAGAAGCTGAGATAGGTTCGTTATCTTGTGGCACGTTTATATCCTATTTGGGTTATCCAGTGTGTTTGTTTAAGACTTCTTAGCCATAATATGTTCATATTTTCCGTAGGCTGCTTTTATTATTGTATACGCCATATTGATCTTTTTGAGAACCTCTTCTGACTCAGGATCGTCCCTATTATAATCTGGGTGAAATCTCTTCGCGAGTACTTTGTATTCCTTTTTAATCTCGGCCAATGTTACAGGAGGTGTTAATCCCATAATGGTGAGGGCTTCCATTTCAGGGGAATGCCTATCTATAAAGTCCTGTTGGCATTGTTCACGGTGCGTGCGTGCGTCGTTATGTTGAGATTCTTTTTCCCCGTATGTTTCATTTACTCTTGTAAATAGGGTTTCTTCCATGGTGGTAAACTCGCGATATTTCCATGTTGGGCGATCGCCATAAAACGCGCTTGTTACGTGATTTTCAACTTCGGCAGGGTTCATTCCTTCGAAAAAATTCCATGCACGATTGTAGTCTGTGATATGTGCTTTGCAGAAATTATGATGGTCACTTAAGGATCTATCCCTTGGCGCTCTAAATTCGCCATGCTCACCACAGTGAGGCATGTCACATGGTGTTGTGGCGTGTTGTTTGTTTTCCCCATGATCAAATTCTGGGGAATTCGGTTTTAAGCGTATCGTTGGCATTACATTTATTATAATCTATTTTTACATTTAAACAAAAGGTATGGGTGCATATACATGACAATTCAAGAAGAAATAGAAGGAATCATAGAAAAAGATCTCTCTCCTACTTATCTAAATGTTATCAATCAAAGTCATCTTCATAAGGGGCATGCGGGGGATGATGGCTCTGGAAATACGCATTTTTGTATAGAAATCACTACTCCTGTATTCAAAAAATACTCACGTCTGGAATGCCATAGAATGGTTTATAAGTCCTTGAAATTACTAATGAATAACCCTATTCATGCACTGGTAATCAGGGTTGTAAGTTAAACTATAGGTTGTGTTTGATGTTACCAAAGGTTGTTGAATTGGGCTTTAAGGTCTATAACTAGTTATCAATTAAACCTTAAGTTTAAAGATGGGGACATAAAAATGAATACAGCTATACCACATACCGTAAATGATAATAACATCAATGTTAGTCCATATATCAGCCAAGTTTATCAAAAGATGAACAGGGAGAAAAAGGAATCTAAAAGTACATTGGTGAGTAAAAATGTAACGATAATGGTGCGACGGACATCCGTGCGACTAGAGCCAGAAATGTGGCGCGCACTGAAAGAAATTTCCCGACGCGAAAAATGTACTGTCCATGATGTTTGTTCGATGGTGTATTTATGTAAGAAGCCGTTGTCATCACTCACGGCGTCAATTCGTGTGTTCTTGATGCTTTATTACAAGGCCGCGTCCACAGAAGATGGACATGAAAAAGCGCGCCATGGTAATTTAGACAACATGAAACGCCGTGTGATTTCTCAATAGTTTTGTTGTGTAAGGTGAGGTTAGAGGTGTTGCGTTATGCAACATCTCTTCCCATTTGTAGGAACTTTGCGTGACGCGCGTTCACAAGTTGCTCAGGGCTAAGTTTATTTAACTCTTGCAGTGATTCATTGATTTTTACTTGTACGCGGCGAATTGCTTTTTCTTTTTGGCGCTGAGCGCCTCCAAGTGGCTCTTTCACAATGGCATCAATCAATCTGTTCTTAAGCATGTCATCTGCCGTAAGCTTCAGCGCACCGGCTGCATCTTTGGCATAATCAGCGCTTCTCCAAAGAATAGAGGCGCATCCTTCTGGTGAGATAACAGAGTATATTGAGTGCTCAAGCATAATGACTTTGTCTGCTGTTGCGATGGCGATGGCTCCACCTGATCCACCTTCGCCAATGATCGTTGCGACGATCGGTGATTTAAGGTTCAAACTAACTTCAATAGATTTTGCGATGGCTTCTGATTGTCCACGTTCTTCTGCGCCCAAACCAGGGTAAGCACCGGCTGTGTCAACCAAAGTAATGACAGGAATATTAAATTGTTCCGCCATTTTCATGAGGCGTTGCGCTTTTCTATAGCCTTCAGGGCGTGCCATGCCAAAGTTATGTTTGATACGAGAGTCTGTGTCATCACCCTTTTCTTGACCCATAACAACAACGCTTTGCCCATTAAATCGTCCTAGACCACCTATAAGAGCTTGATCTTCTCCGAAGAGACGGTCGCCAGCAAGCGGAGTGAAGTCCTCGATCATTTGACTTATATAGTCTTTCAAATGTGGGCGGTTAGGGTGGCGTGCTACTTTAACTTTTTGTGCAGGTGTTAGTTTTGAGTACGTTTGCTGAATTAGACGCTGGGCTTTTTTCTCCATACGGCTTATTTCTTCAGCGATGTTTAATCTATCATCGCTACTGGCATTACGTAGTTCTGCTATTTTATGTTCAAGTTCAAGAATAGGCTTTTCAAAGTCTAACATGTGCACTCTCTATTTATGTTTAAATTACAGGTTTTTTTAGCATGGAATTTTATGAAATACAAATATGCATATTCATAGGTATAAAAAGTGGGGGTATAAAAAAAGCGAGCACAAATGAAGATGTGCCCGCTTTTATAAAATAGTAGTTTCTAAGATACTTTCTTTTTGCTTAAAGGATGTTTTTCCTCAACCGTATCTTTTTTCTCAGAACTCAATACATGTGTATAGATTTGAGTTGTTGTAATGTCTGCGTGCCCAAGCATTTTTTGTACTGCGCGAAGGTCTGCACCATTTTGTAGTAGGTGTGTCGCAAATGCGTGACGTAAAACGTGTGGACTAACGATACCTGCTTCAAACCCTGAACGATCTGATAGGTCCTTTAGAAGTTGTGCAAAACGTTGACGTGTTAAGTGACCACTATCTGATGTGCGTGATGGGAATACCCATTTTGCAAGAGGAGAAGATGTTTCTTCTCCGATAAAGTCGTCACGTGTTTCCAAATAGCCCTTAAGTGCTTTTTGTGCTGATCCAGTCATTGGAACCATACGCTCATGACCGCCTTTTCCCGCGACTGTGATGTATTGTTGGTTCTCACCGATCGAAGACATAGGTAATCCCACAAGTTCAGAGACACGAAGTCCTGTTCCATAAAGCATTTCCATTAGGCATACCATACGGCTTGCACTAGATTTTTTACCTTCAGCAGCTACTTTGATGAGGTGGTTAACATCTTTTTCAGAGATTGTCTTAGGCAAAGTACGTTTTTGCTTAGGGCTTTCAATTGTTGATGTTGGGTCATTTGATCTGATATTCTCAGAAACAACAAAACGGTAGAACTGACGTAGAGCAGATAGACGACGAGCCACTGTACGGCTCGCAATTTTTCCACTTTTATCACCTTTAACGTGAATACGTTTTCCAAGCTCTTTTACGTATGCTTGGATGTCTTCTGTTGTTGCTAATTCAATTTCGTTGCTTGTTTGCTCTTTAAGGAACAGGCTGAAATCTGCAAGATCGCGCCAATATGCTTGGCGAGTATTTAACGCAGCGTTACGTTCAGTTAGTAACATTTCAATAAATGAATCTACCCACTTCGATAAGTTAGGTTTTTCCATCGGGGGGCGGCCTGGTTTTGCCATTTCTAGTCTCCTTAAAATTTATTTTTTACTTTTTTATTATGAGCTTAACGCTTGATTGCTTAAACCCCACATTATTTTTGATAAGCGCTAGAGTGTTGAGGCTGTTCGATTCGAACGATCCTCCTCTATCACTGATCACCAAATGTATTACATAATGACAGGCTAAGTGTCAAGGTAAATAATTTGCATAATACATTTATATAGTGAGTGAAGTTGTTGATTTTAGTTTTCTTTGTATTTAGCCAAGACAGGCTTGTTTATATACCAATTTCTGGTTTTGGTGTGTGTGCCCTTATTTGCAATGTGTATGCAAATGGGGGTGTATATTTCCTTGGAGTCGGTATATGTTGGAGAAGAAATAGAAAGAAATGACAAATTATGACTAAACATAAGCCAGTGATTCTAATTGGAATGATGGGCGTAGGTAAAACATCTGTTGGAAAATTGTTGGCGAGCGCGCTTGCGTGTGACTTTGTTGACGTAGATAAAAAGATCGTTGCAGCTGAGGGGAAAACAATCCCTTCGATCTTTGAAAATCACGGAGAATCTTACTTTAGGGAGATTGAGGCAAATACTATTGAGAAATTGGTAGCGTGTGATCAACGTGTTGTGATTGCAACGGGCGGTGGTGCGGTTATGACACCAAGAACTGCCGATCTAATATGGTATAAGGGTGTGTCTGTATGGCTTCAAAGTGACGTTACTGTTTTACTGAAGCGCATAGGTACAGACCCTAATCGACCATTGCTTCAGGAAAAAGATGCTGCTGATGTGCTAAAAAAGCTGGAGAAAGCGCGGAGTCCTGTTTATAAAAGAGCTGATATACATGTTATAAGTGGTGTTGAGCCATTGGAAATAACATTGAAGAAAGTTTTAGAAAAGCTAGATGCCTTTACAAAATAAAATACAAAGTAACCAAGATATAAAAAAATTATCTGTCGATCTTGCGGATGCTCCCTATGATATTCATATAGGAGAAGGTCTTCTTGACAATATTGATGCGTATATACCGTTTTCATTAGAGAATAGAACCGTGTTTATTCTGACGGATGATAATGTTCGTGTGCTGTATGCGGATAAGGTCGATACCGTTTTGCGCTCATGCGGAGCACAGACACATGTTCTTACGATAAAGGGTGGCGAGAGTAGTAAATCTTTTTCCGACTATGAACGCTTATCTGGAGAGAT
>JAESUK010000194.1 GCA_016763095.1 Alphaproteobacteria bacterium | reverse complement strand
TTTTATGGCTGTAATTTGGCAGAAAGCATAGATGGTCAGGGGCTTATTCAGGGTATTGCGTCGCTAACGGGCGCTGACATTGCCGCCTCAACAGATTTAACAGGTGCTGAAGTACTTGGCGGAGATTGGGTGCTTGAATATAGCACTGGTGATATTGAGGCGGGTATTGCCGTCACGGAATTGCTTCAAGCCAATTATGCACATGTCCTTGTGTCACAACCAGATGCTGCTCTCGTTGCTCCATCTGACGATCCTTTGATTGGTGAGCAAGTCACATTTACAATTACATTTGATAATCTTGATGCTGTGGATACGGGTTTTGCACCGTATGTAAATTTATTTATGCCGTTTTTGGGTGCAGATGGAACAAATGCAGGAGATGCTGATGGACTTTCTTTTGTTAGTGCTACGCTTCTCGGGCAGGCGGTTGATACACAAACTATTACTTTGGTGGATATCGATGGTGGCACCGCAGGAATACAATTCGACCACCCATTAGCCGTTGATGGCGCGGGCGATCCTTTGACGATAACAATTGATCCTGCTCTTGGTATTCAAGAGGGAGATCAGCTAATTGTTTTAACGCTTCCATTCGGAAGTATAACGCCAGGGTTACCGTCTCTAGACATTGTGATTACAGCAAATGTAAGTATTGATGCTGATGTTGGCACAGGCTTAGATGTAATTGCAAACGCAGGCTTTGAACTTGGTGATGATGCGCTTGATAATCCTGCAACGGATCCTTCTATACAAGCTGTGACACTAAATGCGGGGAATACCAGTAGTTTAACAATTACCCCTCAATTATATAGAATTACAACAACGTTGAATGCGCCTGAAGGCGAAACGGTGACGGGTTCTAATTTTGAGCGAAGCTATGACATTCAAATAGAAGTGGCTGCGGGGCAAACAATAGATAATGCGAGTCTTGATTTCACTTTCTCAGAAGAAATGGTCTACACATCTGCTGTCGCATCGGGGGGTGGTGTGCTTGATATCACTAACCTTGGACAAGTTACAGGTGGCGACTTATCGGATGACGTGTTGACGGTGGACTATGTAGCTCTGACGGGAACACAGACAATTACTGCAAATTTCTATATTTCAGAATTTGATCAAGCGGGGGCAGATGTCCTTAATCCATTAACAGGTGCTGCGCGCACATTGGGTGAATTCAATAATGTAGTATTGGCAGGAAACTGGACACCTGTAGATGTACGGGATGCTGTGACACCAATATCAGATACATCTACCGCAGCACAAATTGTAGCAAAATCTATTGCCATACAAAAATCAGTGGTTATTCAAAATGATACAAATACTGCTGGTGCAACCCCAGGAGATACTCTGGAATATACGTTAGATATCCAAATATCTGACTTTTTTGCATATGACACAATTACACTTGAAGATATAATTCAAGATGGCCAACTTTTAGACGGGGGCTTTACACCTACATTAAACGTAACACGTCAAGGTGTGGCCGATCCTGCTGATGTCTTTACATTAGGTGGTGATTTAACAGACACGACATTAGGAAATGACGATCATGATCTTGATTTCGATGTTTCTGCCATAATTATAGGTGGAATGTTAGAAGGAGGATTTTTTAACGCGGCAACACTGGGTGCAACAACAGCAACGGTAACATTCAGAGCAATCATACAAGATGAATATGATAGTGAAGCAGGGAACTTGTTCATTAAACAAGGAGATGCCTTAGATGCTGATGTTACAATTGCGGGAGAGCTCTTGGATGGAGCATATGCACAACAGGGTGTTAATGTGGCTGACATATCTGATGCAGGTGTTGTCGTCCCAACAGAGACAGTCGCTTTAACGGTTTATGCTGTTAATGGCGTTGTAGGTCCATCAACAGATATAAAACCGGGTGATGATGTGACATTCCGCTTGGAATATAATTTGGTAACGGGTGACTTGGAAAATTTCACAATGTCTGCCTTCTTACCATTACCTGTATTTGATGTAGATGACACAAATGCCGATAGTGTTGGCGGTGATGTGTTTGCCATTGATGGTGTAAATGCCGTTCCAACAGTCGGTTTATATCGCTATGGTCCAACTGCCACGGCAGATGTAACGACAGGAATACCTGTCCCAGCGGTTTCTGTGGATGCAGGGGCAAACTCTGTAACTTTTGATCTAGGGGATTTAAGTGATGCGGCGAATGATGGGGGAACAGTTGATGTTCTCTTCACTTTGCGTGTAACCAGCGAGCCATTCGCTGATAATTTAGTATTGAGCACGCTGTCTCAACAAGTAGATGAAAATACACCTGCTGTGACAACAATTACAAATGCTCTTGGGCAGATAAATCTCCAGCAACCATTTTTAGAACCTCTCATTAAAGGGGTGGTTGGAACAAACTTAACTTTTGGAGATACCAATACCCCAATATACTCTGCGGATGACCCAACTGTTGTCTTTAAAGAAGCTTTGAATGTAGATGCAAACCCTCTTAATTCGGTCATTGGCTCGGACACATTGGATGCCGTAGACTTTAATGGGGATCTTACAGATGTAGATGAAGGGGATATTGTTCGCTTTGCACTTATTATAGAGAATACAGGAACAAGCCCCAATGGTGCGTTCGACATCTCAATTCAGGATATAATACCTGTCGGCTTTGTGGTCCCGGGTGGGGGAATTAATCTTCGTGTTGTTGATGGTGCTGGAAATGCAGTGGCTATTGAGACACCCGCACCTGACGTTGCTCTTTTTGCGGGAGGAATTACTTTGCAGGATGGTGCAACGGGAGCAATTGGTGCTTTTGATGCTTCAAATGGTCAAAACATCATTATCATTACCTATGATTTAGAAGTTGCAAATGCGGTAGAGTCTGTTACCACGATTACAAATACGGCAACACTCACAAACTATGCAAACACAGAAGGTGGTCCAGATTTCACAATTGTTGATTTGACGGATACAGCAGATGTGACCACGGCAACAGCACAGATAAGTAAACAGCTTCTGTCTACGGATCAAGTCTCGACAATAGGAACAAATGTTATTATTGGAGAAGTTGTTGAATATAGGCTGAGAATAACTGTTCCAGAAGGTCAATCAAGCTCCGCTCTAATCGTGGACACACTGGACGCAGGGTTAGCCTTCGTTGGAATAACATCTATCACAGCATCAGGAGGTATAACGACGGATGTGGTTGGTGGGTTTGCAGGCGTTCAAGCCGCGGTGGTTTTTGCTAATGTTGGCGGTGGTGCAGATAATGATGCACGACAAGCGACATTTGATCTTGGGACTTTGACCAATGTTAACGTCGACAATTCATCAAACGAAGTCATTACGATTATCTATGAGGCTGTTGTTGTAAATACCGCTGATGCACAAGGTGCTACAATATTAGATAACAGTGCTGTTTACACAACAGCAAATGAGACGGGAATTACGAGATCACAATCTGTTACTGTTGTCGAACCTGTCGTAGATGTTACCGTTACACCTGATGTTACGCAGGGGGACACAGGAGATACAATAACATGGACAATTGTTATAGATGCGCCTATTGGAAATCTTGCCACTGCATTTGATGTTGATTTTAATAATCTAATCCCCGCAGGGCTTACATATGTTCCTGCGAGTTTAACAAATACAGCGGGCGTAGTACCAGATTCTACCACAGAAAATGGAGGGGATTTCAACGTCACATTTGCTGCGTTAACAGCTGGGCAAACCTCAACTTTCACCATTCAGACAACCGTTGATTTAGGCGCGACCTTTGGACAAAACTTCCAAGATACAGGAACGGCTACATGGCATTCTATATCAGGAGCACTTGCAGACCCGAGTGCACTGACAACTGTAGACACCGAAAGAACTGGCGCTGGTGGATTAAATGACTACATAGATACGCAGTTTGGAGAAATTAATGTTCTCGGTCCGTCTCCTGTTCTAACATTGGACAGTACCTCTGAGGTCACAAACGGCATAGATGTAACCATCGGAGAAATTGTCCGTATCCGCTATAAAATGGGAATTCCTGAGAGTACAACAATGGATCTTCGCGTTGAAGCGTTGTTGCCAACGGGGCTTCAATTCTTGGATGATGGAACAGCAACTATTGGTTTTGTATTTGATGGCGCTGGAATAACATCTACGACAATTGTTGGTGCAAATTTAGCAGGAAATGAAGCAACTGTAGATGCTTTAGAACCCGTTGTTGTTCTTGTATCTGGTGTTGATGTTTCGGCAGGACCGTTTGGAAGTGGTACAAATCCTCAGTTCTTACTTGGAGATGTTGTGAACTCTGATAACGATGCAAACCAAGAATTTGTGATCATAGAGTTTAATGCCCTTGTCTTAAATACGGTGGATAATAATGCTGGTGACACAATAACTGTTGATGCACGGGTGTTAACAGGGGCTGCTACAGAAATTTATGGATCAGCAGATGTTACCGATGTAGACATTAGCGTTGTTGAGCCTGTGATTACGGGATTAGACAAGTCAGTCATAGCAACAGATGGAACAATCGCAACATATCAAATTACTTTTGGAAATGTATCAGGTGAAACGGCATATGAATTAAATGTGTTGGATATTCTTCCTGCAAATATAACAAACCTTGGGAATGTTACGATTGTAAGTTCATCAGGAATTACAGGACTTGTCGACAATAGTACCGTTGCGCAGTTGGATATAGATATAGCAACAATGGTTGATACGGGATCAATTACTATTACGTATACCGCAGACGTCACAGATAACTCTCTTGTCGTTGCGGATACAGATGTAGATGTTATATGGACATCTGTTGTGGGTGGAACGGCAACCCTTGGTATCTCAAGTGCGGGTGCATCTGGAAGCACAACGGGTGAGCGTACAGGATCTGGTGTTGGTGAAAATGATTATGTTGTTGCTGAAGGAGCTGGACTTAGCGTTATTAATGGAACAATCTGGGAAGACAATGATGCAGATACTGTGATTGATGGCACAGAAGTTGGTGTAATCAATACGCAGGTTAACCTTCTTTTTGCAGGGGCTGACGGCATTTTTGGAAACGGAGATGATATTACACTTTCAACACTTACCGATGTAAATGGAGATTATAGCTTTGGGGCTCTTCCTGCTGGGGATTACCGTATATCAGTACAACCATCAGGCATGGCCAATGGTTTATACGCCCCATTTTCTCATACCTATGATCCAAGCGGAAGCGCTGTTGATAATTTTATTGAGGTCACGATTGCAGAAGCTGTAGATACATCTAATCAAAACTTTGGTGTTTTCTACAACTTTGATGCGGTTCTTACATTGGATAGCACATCGGAAGCGGCCAACGGAACAGAC
This sequence comes from Alphaproteobacteria bacterium, assembly GCA_016763095.1. Lineage (GTDB taxonomy): Bacteria > Pseudomonadota > Alphaproteobacteria > Micavibrionales > Micavibrionaceae > UBA1850. The sequence continues at coordinate 1,445 of JAESUK010000194.1, read as the reverse complement.
GTAACAATAGGTGAAATTATACGTGTTCGCTATGAAATGGAATTACGTGAAGGACTTACGACGGATTTAAGAATAGAGCCGTTATTGTTATCAGGTATCCAGTTCTATGATGATGGAACGGCAACAGTTGCCTTTGTTTCTGATGGCGGAGGTATCACCTCTACAACGATCGTTGGGGCGGCACTCGCTGGAAACGAAGGTACAGTCAACGGTTTAGAACCTGTTATTGTACTTGCTTCTGGCGTAGATGTCTCAGTAGGACCATTTGGAAGTGGAACAGACCCACAGTTCTTACTCGGTGATGTCACAAATGCAGATACTGATGAAAATAGAGAATATGTAGTCGTTGAGTTTAATGTTTTGGTTCTGAACACCGCAGACAATAATGATGGCGATACAATCGTGATTGATGCACGAACATTAACAGGTGCTGTGACAGAAGTTTATTCTGCAGCAGGTGTAACAGAAGTAAGTATTAATGTTGTCGAGCCTGCAATTACAGCACTTGATAAAAGCGTTATTAGTGTTTTTGCTGGAACAGCAACATACCAAATCACATTCGGTAATACATCGGGCGAAACGGCGTATGAATTAAACATCCTTGATTTACTTCCAGCCAATATAAATAATCTTGGCAATGTAACAATTGTAAGCTCATCTGGGATAACTGGATTGGTTGACAATAGTACAGTGGCGCAGTTGGATATTGATATAGCAACAATGGTCGATACTGGGTCGATCACGATCACATATACTGCGGATATTATTGATGAATCTCTTATTGTGCCAGATGCCGCCGTTGATGTGACATGGACCAGTATCGTAGGGGGTGTGTCTACACTCGGTGTTTCAACTGCGGGAGCATCTGGAAGCACAACGGGTGAACGTACAGGGTCTGGTGTTGGTGAAAATGATTATATTGTTTCTGAAAGTGCAGGAATAAGTGCTTTAACCGGAACAATTTGGGAAGACAATGATGCAGATACTGTGATTGATGGCTCAGAAGTTGGCGTGATCAATACGCAAGTTAATCTTTTATACTCTGGAATTGATGGCATCTTCGGAAACGGGGATGATGTCGCCCTGACAACGATCACGGATGCAAATGGTGGTTACACCTTCGGAGCACTCGCAGCAGGGGATTACCGTATATCCGTACAGCCATCAGGCATGGCCAATGGTCTATATGCACCATTTTCTCATACCTATGACCCAAGCGGAAGTGTTGTTGATAATCTGGTCGATGTTATTGTTCTGGATGGTGTGAACACCAACAATCAAAACTTTGGGGTTTTCTATAACTTTGATACTCCAATTCTTACATTGGATAGTACTTCTGAGGTCTCTAATGGAACAGACGTAACAATCGGTGAAATTATACGTGTTCGCTATGAAATGGAATTACGTGAAGGACTTACGACGGATTTAAGAATAGAGCCGTTATT
>JAESUK010000193.1 GCA_016763095.1 Alphaproteobacteria bacterium | reverse complement strand
TGGTTTAACCCAAATCCAGTCCGCAACATCACTGTTTACCGCAAACATTGGACGACCAGGAAGGAATGCCGCAAGAAGCGGGGGGTCAAGAAGGGATACGTGATTTCCAACAATCACCGCGCGCTTGCCCGCTTTTTCAAAATTCGCAAGTCCCCGCACTTCGACTTTATAGATCAATTTGAACAGCACCTGTAAGAAGCTTTTAAATAAATAATCAGGAAGAAGCGTGCAAATATAAACGGCGACAAAGGCATTCACAATCGCAAAGGCGAGAAAGATTTCCTTAATTTCCCAACCCTTAACAATAAGAACAGCAGAAATAATAGAGGAGCCAATGATAAATAGCGCATCCATAATCGCACTTCCCGCCAACACCCGTGCACGAATGTCTTCGGGTATGTTGTGTTGTATGATTGCGTTTAACGGCACAACAAATAGCCCACCACAAATGGCAATGGTGGCAACGTCAAAGACAATGCGCCAATGCGCGAGTGTGCCAAGAAAGGCACTCAATCCTAAAAGTTCTCCTGTTGTATTGATAACGTTCCCGGCAAAATATAAGTCAATGGATGCAATGGAGATAGCAAGAATGGCAAGCGGAACATAGACGGCCTCAACACGTCCTTTTAAAAGGCGGTGGTTAAGTAATCCCCCAACCGCAATTCCGACAGAGAAAATGCCAAGGAAAAAGGCAAGGACATGCTCGTTGGCGGTTAATGTTCCTTCTGTATAGTTAGCAAACTGCGCCATGAACATTCCACCAAGTGCATAAAACCATGCAACACCAAGGATAGCGCGGACGACATTTTTCTGCTGGCGAAAGGTATGGCGTAATATATCCCATGTCTCGGTAACAGGGTTGAAATTGAGCTTAAGTGTTGGAGCTTTGGGCGCGGCGTGGGGGATAAAGCGACTTGATAAATAACCACAGATTGCACAGAGCACGAGCAATGTGGAAACGAGGGGTTTCCCGACATCAAGTGTAATCAGGATTGTCCCCACAATTGTTCCGAGTAAGATTGCCAGAAAAGTTCCTGTATTTAAAAGGGCGTTTCCGCCAATAAGTTCATGTGTTTCCAATTGTTGAGGCAGAAGTGAATATTTGCTTGGACCAAAGAAGGCGGATTGCGTGCCCAGTGCAAAGAGCGTCGTAAACGAGAGATAGACAGACCCAGATAAAAGCGCGGCGCTACCAAGAAGGGCTATACCAATTTCCACAATCTTAACAACGCGAATAACGTTGTTCTTTGAGTATTTATCAGCAAGCTGTCCGCCAAGCGCAGAAAATAAAACAAACGGTAAAATGAATATACCTGCGGCAAGTGTAACTAGTAATTTAGGGTCGTGTCCTGTGTTTTTTACAACGCCGTAGAGAAGCAAGACAACAAGTGCATTTTTAAAAACATTATCATGAAACGCGCCCAAAAATTGTGTGATGAACAAGGGTAAGAAACGCTTGTCGCCTAATAATGAAAATTGATTATTTTTCATGCTGAAATTCTCCAGTTTTTAAGAAATAAAGTATGTGCTGATGCACCAATGGTTTCTCCATGATGAAGGTATGTGTCGCAGATAGGGAGACATGGTCTTTCATGCCGTCAAGTTTTGTACTTTCAACTGTCACACGTCCATCACTTTTCCCTGGTGTTACCCATGCGGCGACAAAATATGTCCATTCTTTTTTGCCCGCAATAATACCAAGCTCATAGAAAGTGGGGCGTGCCATATTTTTGGCTTGTTCCTCTGTCGTAAGTTCCTGACCTGCAGGTCCATAATACCAATTATAGACAGGTGTATTGTGTATGAGGTCGCTGATCTCGCTTCCCTTGTTTGGTGGCGCCATCATAACAACGCGCCCCAACTTGTTCAGGTCAATCGTATCTTTGTACTGCTCAAGATATTGTCGCGCGACAAGCCCTCCCATTGAATGCGTAACGATATGCACTTTCGTTTGTGTTGCCCAAAACTTTTTTGTGAGATGCACGTCATTTAAATATTTGGCGATATCTTTAAGATTTTTCTTCTGTGATGGGTACGTAATGTTCACGACCCTATAGTTGTTTTCTTTAAGCACATGCTCAATCGTTGAGAGGCTATCTCCTGTGCGGGCAATACCATGAAGGAGCACAACCGTTTCTTGTGGTTCAATCGCCATAAATGCGTGCGCCAAGTTCATCATGCTCATGCAAAGCAAGATGATACAAAGAAGAGATTGCTTCATCATGACGCACTTACCTTCTTCTGCTCTGCTCCATCTGAAAATACGAACTTAGTGTAGAAGGTACTTAGCCCAATCAATGAGACACCAAGTCCAAGGAATGAGAAGATACGTAATAAGCCCTCAAGCTCGGCAGCATCAAATAAGAACACTTTACCAACGGTCAAAAGCATAAAGGCAAGGGACGCCATACGAACACCTTTGTTCTTCGTTCTGATTCCATAGGTAAGAAGCGCAATTCCCGTGATTAACCATGTGACGGAATAGCTGTATAGCTCTGTTGAGCCAATAACATTGTCCACGATGTCGCCACCGTGGAAAAGCTGTCGTATGGTAAGTGTGACGAAGGCAAAGAGGGCGGCAAAGGCAATTCCTTTGTAGACGTTTTTATGTGTCTCATTCCCGATGCTTGTGCTCGCCCACCCTGCGATTAGAATACCAAGCCCATAGGTGAGCGTTATGCCGTTTATAATCGGCGTACCACCAACAAACTGAGATTGTTCCCAATATGGGTTGTGCATAAGGAAGTCAAAATACACAAGACGGAACAACGCAATGTTAACGAGAACCACACCCCATATGCTCAGAAAGGATAAATCAAGGCGTTGTGTCAGGCGGACAACACTCATTCCGATCAGCGCGAGAATTAAGGTTATAGCACCACGCTCTATAAAGCCTGCCGACGTACCAAAATTATCGAGGTAAGGGGCAAAAATATGTCCATGCACGATGTAGTACATAGAAGACAGTGCAAGAAGTAAGGTCGCCCCAAAAGTAATGTGAAGGCTACGTTGATCTGTCTTGTTGGTTTTAATGGTAATCATTGAAGCCACAGCAAATAGAAGGGCAGGAATACCTAGATTTAGAAGGAAGCTATCCGATATATTTAACCCGATTGTATATGTAGACAGTCCTTCATCCACGATTGATGTCAGGATGATCGATAGGAATAAAGAAAGCTGTTCATAGTGAAGTCCCGCAAACAGAATCGTTAAGAGCATCATAATCCGTTTCAAGAACGTAATGTTGGTGCGTTGATAGATAAGCGCGGTCGCGGTCACTTGTCCCGCAATGGCAAGAGGAAGTGAAGCCAATGGAAGGGAAATGGCAAAGCCAATGGAAATAAAGCTTGAGGCAGCAAGGGTGTAAACCGCGACAAGATAATCTTGTATAGACGTATCCGCCTTATATTTCTGCCGGATATATTGAGCCTGATGAATCGCCAGCCCAGAGATCGTGAGAGCCAAGAAGGCCCAGATACTCTTAGAAAGCTCAACATCCAGTGCAAAATACGAAATTAGGTAAAGCGCAAGTGCGGCAACAGTTTGTGCAATAACC
>JAESUK010000028.1 GCA_016763095.1 Alphaproteobacteria bacterium | reverse complement strand
TTTTGTATTTTGATTTGAATGATCTCTTCAATTTCACCATGGGTCGCTTGTTGCCTGATCGGCATATAATACGTATTAAACGCGGTAAACATTACAAGCGCCATCACAATAGCCACAATGGATTTCTTATAAAAACCCTGCCCCAAGTTCAACCAAAGTGCAATCAAGAGAATCAACGCCATATCGAACGCAACAAAGAAGCGCCAAGGGAACTGAATGAATTTCATGAAGGGGAGATATTCCCAGACAAGCACAGAAAGCGGGCTGAGCAAGAACACAATACCTGCCAACACAACCATAATAGGCAGGAGAATGTTGCGCCGAACCGTGGTATCGCCCTTATCCATTGCGTACAAAATCAAACCAATGGCGATACATATATAAACGGCATAGATCATGGAAATAAGTGTGTTTAAATATCGCCCTGATCCACCCTCTGCAAAGAAGGGGTAGTTTTGATAGTAAATAAAATCCGTCCAAAAACTGCTTTGGATGGTGTCCATCAAGCTGATTGCGGGAATGATATAAATGCCTGCAATTAAGAATGCACAGACAATGAAAAACATAAATTTCAAGGTGTCTCGGACATTTGGAAATCTTATAATTTGAAGCATCAACAAAAACCCAGAAATAATGATTGTTCCCGGTAAGTGAGAGAAAAGCACGCCGACATAACACAGCGTAAACACATATAATCTGTACTTACTTTTATGGAGAAGTCCGCCCTTTATGATAAGCGACACACATAACGGTATCCAGATATAGAGTGTAAGCTCGGATACTGCGCCTCGATCAAACACATCCACAAGCAAATGATACGGCAATATTTCGTAAAGCATGGCACATACAAAAGCAGTGCGCTGATTAAATAGCGGTTTTAATGCGGTGTAGCAGGTTAACCCTGATATTCCTACGATTACCCCATACCCAATAAATATGAATGTTTCCATGTTCATTGCGGGCATAAGCGCTTTTAAGAAGGATAGGATGTAAAAAGGCAGTGACGGGTAGAAATAAAATGGAGGCGCGCCTAGACCATCGAAATAGCCCGTTTGCCACCGTGGATACATCACGCCTTCAGACAGCGCTTTTGAAAAATGCTCAACCCAGACAATATTAAAGTGGGAGCTGTATTGAATAACACCATACTGACTTGCAATAAGGCACGTCCCGATCCCTATTGCCATGAGGACAAAAAAAGGAAACATTTTTTTTGTTGTGTCTTTTAAGCGTTGCATCGACACCAAGCTTACAACAACGCTCTTGATTGTAAATCAGCTTTCAACTTTTCAGGCGAGGTAAAGTGATGCCCATGAATACCAAATTCTTGCGCTGCTTCGATATTTTCAAGGCGATCATCAATGAACAGACATGTTTTAGGATCAAGTTCATTGCGATCTAACAAAATTTTATAGATAGCTGGCGTTGGCTTTGTCACTTTCTCTAGCCCAGACACAACAATGTCTTTAAACTGCTTCAAACGTGGCAAGCTTTTGTGCAGATAATAACGTTTTTCAGCCGGCCAGTTGGTGAGCCCATAAAGAGATACATTTTTTTGATATAGCGCTTCCATAATGTCTACGGTGCCCTGAATATGCCCAGAAAACATCTCTTCCCAACGCTCATAGAAAACTTCTATCTGTGATGCATATTTGGGATGCTCTTCAATAAGCTCTCTCGTAATATCACCCGTTAGACGCCCAGCATCCGCCTGAAGATTCCAAATATGGGTCGTACAAATATTTTCAAGGAAATATTCCATTTCCTGCTCATCATCGAATATTTCACGATACACATTGCGAGGATCCCAATCGAAAAGGACTCCTCCAAAATCAAGATGATATTCTGAATGGTCATTACAATAGCGCCCTTCTCATTAGGTCTTGTCTCAGTTTTTCTGGGTTTTGGAAATGATGACCTTGAAGTCCCAGTTCTTCAGCAGAATGCACATTTCTTGCAAGGTCGTCAATAAACAAGCATTGTTCTGGTTTAAGGTCGTTACGCGCAAGAAGGATTTCATATAGTCGCGGGTCTGGCTTAGCCACCTTTTCATAGGATGAGACGGCTATATCATTAAATAATTCAAGTAATTGTGGCCACCTGCGTTCGGCAATACCAAACTTACCCTCTGGCCAATCCGTTATGCCATATAACGGAATGCCTCTTTCGTGCAAATTGGTTAGAATTTCTACACTTCCCCCAATTTCTTCACCAAGAACTTCTTCCCAGCGCTTATCGTATATATCTATTTCAGCGGCATAGGCGGGAAACTGCGCGGTCAGTGTCTTTGTAATTTCACAAATCGGTTGACCTTGGTTGGCGGGAATTTGCCATGTGGCACGTGAACACACCTTATCAAAAAAGAAGTCCATTCTGGCCTCATCGCTAAATACTTTTTCAAATAAGTATCGGCGACTTGCGTCAAAAAGGACTCCTCCGAAATCAAAGATAACGGTTGTTACAACCATGTTTAAGCAGCTTCAGTCTTAATTTCTTTTGGTAAATCAAGTTTGATATGAAGGTCTTTCAATTGTTCCTCTGTGATATCGCTTGGTGCGCTCATCAACTGATCTTCATATTGACCGTTCATCACGAATGCATACACTTCACGCAAATTTGGCTCGTCCGCAATCAACATGATCATACGGTCAAGACCGAAGGCACAGCCACCATGGGGCGGTGCACCGTAACGCATAGCGTTCAACATTCCACCAAATTCTTTTTCCAGAATTTCTTCGCCATATCCTGCCAAACCAAATGCTTTCGCCATGATCTCTGGGCTATGGTTTCTGATCGCACCAGATGCCAATTCAAATCCATTACATACACAGTCATATTGGAATGCATAGATATCCAGCGGGTCTTTGTTCTCAAGATCATCCATACCGCCCTGTGGCATAGAGAATGGGTTATGAGAAAAATCAATTTTCTGTGTTGTCTCATTAAACTCATACATTGGGAAATCAACAACCCAGCAGAATTTGTATGTATTTTGCTCACGCGCTGCCTCATGTCCTTCAGGCAATGCATTACAGATTGCGTCACGTGCTGCACCCGCCATTTTTTCAGCTTTTGATTTTTGATCACAGATAAAGAAGATCGCGTCGCCATCTTCCAAGCCGGCGACTTCTTTCAACTGCGCTTGTGCTGCTTCTGGCACGAACTTGGCAATTGGTCCTTTTCCTGCACCATCTGCGAATGCAATATAGCCAAGACCCGGAGCACCTTCTGATTGTGCCCAGCTATTGAGCTTATCAAAGAATGAACGTGGTTGGTCACTTACTTTAGGGGCACGGATTGCACGAACAACACCGCCGTTTGCAATCACGCCTTTAAAGGCTTTAAACTCAACATCATCACGAGAGAACACATCACTTACGTCAACGATCTCAAGCGTGTTACGCAAATCTGGTTTATCAGAGCCATATTTCAGCATTGCGTCTTCATAACGAAGATGTGGCATCCACTCAATTTTACGCTTCGTACCTGTAAACTCTGAAAACTCTTCAAACATGCCTTCAATCACAGGCTGGATCGTTCCAAATATTTCTTCTTGTGTAACAAAAGACATTTCAACATCAAGTTGGTAGAATTCTGCCAAGCGATCCGCACGTCCGTCTTCATCACGAAAACATGGGGCAATCTGGAAGTATTTATCAAATCCAGACATCATTAACATTTGTTTAAATTGTTGTGGTGCTTGTGGAAGTGCGTAAAATTTACCTGGGTGCAATCTCGATGGCACAAGATAGTCACGCGCCCCTTCTGGGCTTGATGCTGTCAAAATTGGCGTTTGAAACTCTTGGAAGTTTTGTTCTATCATACGACGGCGCAAAGACGCTGTGATGTTATTTCTTAAACGAATTTTTTTGTGCATTTTCTCACGACGTAAATCAAGGTAACGGTAGCGCAAACGAATGTCTTCTCCTGCCCCATCATCTTCTGAAACTTGGAAAGGAATAATTTCTGCCGCAGATTGAACGATCGCTTCGTCGATGTAAACTTCGATATCACCTGTTGGAAGCTTTGAGTTCGCTGTATCACCTGGGCGCTCACGCACTTGACCAACAATTGTGATCACAGATTCGTTTCTCCAACTTTCTGCTTCTGCTAATAAAGAAGACCCTTCATCAACCAC
>JAESUK010000027.1 GCA_016763095.1 Alphaproteobacteria bacterium | reverse complement strand
GTTAAAGCCAATCGAACAGCTTCTTCTCTAAATTCTTCGGTAAAATTACGTTTCTTAGTGGGCATCTGTTAACTCCTAATTCCAGGGTTGTTATAACAGATTACTCTCCACTTTTACGAAGCAAGTCCAATTTGATCAGGGGTGCAATTATAGGAACGGTATAAATCCTTGACACGTTCAAGCTCAGGCTAACCCAAATTTATGACAAGGGTTTGTGCCAGACACATTGTGGCGGAAAAGGAACGAAAACCACTGATTGTGGCCACATCAGTGTAAAAACAAATGTCGCTTTCAAGCACGACAGGGCTGATTGGGCTATCGGTTATGGATATTATTGTAGCCCCCCTTTCTCTGGCAATCCGGATTGCCGACAAGGAGTTTTCTGAATATTTTGGGAATGTGATAGCAATTAAGACATCATTTTTGCCCAATTGGCTGATTTGTTCTTTTAACAAGCCACCGACGGAATCGATCAGATAACTTCGGATCGAAAGTTGACTCATTCCATAGTACATATAGGCTGCCGCCGGGAAGGACCGCCGTTGCCCGAGAATATATACGGATTCCGCCGCCTTGATCAACTCAATAGCTTTTTCTAGATCGTTAGGAGAAATATCCTTGCCCAGATGTTCAAGTGCAGAGCAGTTGATGTCGATAAATTTGTCCAGAAAATTCAAACTCTGTTTATTTTCGCCGGATTGTTCTTTACGGAGGCCTTGAATTCGCTCGCTGTAATTCTCGGAGGCACCGGGGAGTTGCTTTACCAGACGTTCCTTAAAAATTGCCTGAACTTCAGAGAAACCATCATAATCGAGCGCTTGGGCAAAGCGGATCAGGCTTGAGGGCTGAACGCCGATTTGCTGGGCCAGGTTCGCCGTTGTTTTGAGCGCGGTATCGTTGGGATTTTCCAAAACGAACTGGGAGATCTTCTTCAATTGATTGCTCAAGCGGTCAAAACGATCAGAAAGCAGATCACATAATTCGTTATATGTCTGTGCTTTTAAATTTTTTTTCTTAGCCATTCTATATAATTTTCCTCGGATGGTCCGCTTTATTGGTGTTCTATTCTTAATAAATACAAAATCTTACTAGACTTTGCGATGATAATAGAATAAATATTCTTTATATAGAATAAATATTTCATTTTGGCGGGGTTGCTTTTGATAATTGATACACGCCGCTGAATATCTGGAATTATAGAGCATAAGCATCAAAGAATGCAATCAATAGAATTGGGAAAATAGGGAGTAAGTAATTGTAATGTTGACATTTGTTTCATTTGTGGGTTTTACGGCCCTGGTTGCAGTCATTTCTTATATGTTAACCCGTAATGACAGGATGGATAGTTCGGATGCTTATTTTCTGGGGGGACGGAGTCTGACAGCATGGACTATTGCGGGTTCTCTGATGCTTACAAATCTTTCGACAGAGCATCTTATTGGTCTTAATGCGGATGCTTTTAATCATACGATTGCCGTGGCGGCTTGGGAGACAACGGCAGCGTTGGCTATGGTGCTGGCAGCACTTTACTTCTTGCCAAAATATTTAAAAAGTGGCTTGACTACGATCCCTGAATATCTGACGAACCGCTATGATGAAAATACCCGCGTTATTGCAACCATGCTGTTCCTGTTGTCCTATGCTATTGCTATTTTGCCTGTTGTGCTTTTGTTTGGCGCAACGGGCATTGAAAGCCTGTTTGATGTTTCCGAGACGTTGGGATTAAGCAAAAGCGAGGCTTTATGGCTGACTGTTTGGGGGGTCGGTTGTTTGGGATCTTTGTATGCGATCTTCGGGGGATTAAAGGCCGTGGCCATTTCGGATACCATAAATGGTGTGGGTTTTCTTATCGTGGGATTGATGATTCCAATTTTGGCTTTGATAATGGTCGGGGACGGTGATTTCTTTGCCGGCTTGAATGAAGTTTATACAGAAGAACATGAAAAATTCGATATTACCGGCGATGAACCTGGCTCCTTTCTACCTTTTGGTGTTCTCTTTACAGGGATGATTGTTAATCAGGTTTTCTTTTGGTGTACGAACCAGTCCATTGTGCAGCGTGCGCTTGGCGCCAAAAACCTGGCCGAAGCCCAAAAAGGTGTTTTGATTGCTGCTGGTTTCAAGTTGCTTGGGCCCTTTATAATTGTCCTGCCCGGTGTTATTGCCTTTCATATGTTTAAGGATACACTGGCCCCGGAAGACTATCTTCTTGCTTATCCCATGTTGGTCAAAGCGGTTCTACCAACGGTTCTGACGGGCTTTTTTGCGGCGGTTATGATCGGTGCTGTTCTCAGTACCTTTAATAGCGTTTTGAACAGTTCTGCAACCCTGTTCTGTGAAGGGATATACAAGGTATTCTTCAATCGTGAGGCGACGGGGAAGCAGCTGGTTAAAGCCGGACGGATTACAAGTATTATTCTGGCATTGGCTGCAATGACGACAGCTCCGTTGATTGATACAAGCGGTAGCCTGTATAATTTCCTTCAGAAGATAAATGCAACATTTTTTGGCCCTATGTTGGCGGTCATACTACTGGGCATGCTGACAAAGAATGTTTCGGCTTTCGCGGCTAAAGCGGGACTTATTGTGGGGCCGATTATATTTTATATGCTGGTTTTCGGGTATGAAGATTCTGTACAGGCATTCTTGCAGAACATATTCGGAACCACTGAGGAAATTCATTTCCTGCATCTTCTGGCCTTTGTTTTTATACTGACCGTTGTGGGGATGTTGGTGATTAGCTACTTTAAACCTGCGGAGACGGTTTATGTGGAGAAAGCGACCCATCAAGTGAATATTACCCCGTGGAAATATGCCAAGGTTACCGGTTTGATTATTTCCATAATTACCGTTAGTTTTTACATTCTTTTGGCACAATGATTAAGAGTTAATAAGATGATTGAAACGGACAATAAGGTCGTACGTATCGGATTAATTGGCGGTGGCTATATTGGCAAGACTCATGCAATTGCGTATCGTGCTCATCCGGTAATCTTTGAGAATAAACTCAGGCCAGAACTCTATATGCTGGCAGAACGGGATCAGGCTGTTGCTCATGCGCGGGCACAGGCGTTAGGTTTTGAAAAAGCGACAGGTAACTGGATGGATCTGGTCAATGATCCCTTGGTTGATATTGTTGCCATAGCGACCCCGAATGCGCAGCATAAGGAGATGGCCCTTGCGGCGATCAAAGCCGGTAAACATGTTTATTGTGAGAAACCGCTGGCTCTGGATACAAGAGAAGCCCGGGAAATGGCGGATGCTGCCGAAAAGGCCGGTATTGTTAACATGGTCGGATATAATTATCTGACCAATCCGATAATCGCATTGGCTAAGAATATTGTGGACCGGGGCGATATTGGTCGCATCCTTCATTTCCGGGGGCGCCATAATGAAGACTATATGGCTGATCCGGATGAACCTTTTAACTGGCGTTGTGACAGGTCATTATCGGGAACGGGGACTTTGGGTGATATGGGGTCACATATAATTTGTATGGCAATGTATCTGGTCGGGGCTATTGAAAAAGTCACTGCCGATATGGAAACCGTAATCAAAGAACGCAGAACCGTAACCGGGGATATGCGTCGCGTAGAAAATGAAGATTATATTCATTGTCTAGCGCGTTTTGAAAATGGTGCTATGGGAATATTTGAGAGCAGCAGGGTGGCGCATGGGCGCAAACTTGGGCT
>JAESUK010000026.1 GCA_016763095.1 Alphaproteobacteria bacterium | reverse complement strand
GGTTGGCATTAGTTTAGCGGGCGCGGCGAGCCCAGCACTTGGAACACCTGTGAGTATCGGGCTACCAACCACGAATGGTGTGGCGTTTAACGGAAGCAATGTGTTCCAATTCATTTCCGAGTATGGCGCGGTTAAAACCATCTCTCAGCCTCAAGTAACCGTAATGTCTGGCTCTAGCGCACGCTTCCGCGTTGCTGACACACAAAACTATGTGTCTGAAATCACGCGTTCCGTAGATGATGGTGCTGTTACAGTGTCAACATCCACAGACTCTGTTGACACTGGATTTACATTCGATATTGCCGCAAGTTGGGATAGCGCTACAGTTTATGGGAACATTGACATTCTTCTTCAAGAAGTCAGAAGTATCGACACCTTCGATGATAACCCAGATGCAATTGTTCAGCTTCCACAAACAACTGAGAGAGAGCTTTCTACACAGGTTAGAATCCGCCCAGGGGATTCTCTTCTTATTGCAGGGCTAGTGCGTGAGATTGATAATTTCTCTAAAGAAGGTCCTGGTATTCAAGAACCGATATTCCCATCTAGCCGTACCGCCCAAACAAGCAATGTTGAACTTGTGTTCCTTCTTCGTCCTCGTGTGATTATATATACAACGCCAACATCACGACAACTCGAGAATCTCCGCGCAGAGTCTGCAAGACAACTCCAAAGATCCACACAGGCCTTTATTGACAAAGTAGACATGGCAAAACAGCGCGTGTCCTCTGTTCCACTGGCACAACCAATTACAGAGGTTGCGCCTATTAAAAAAACACCACCATTAGAAGAATATAAACCTCTTCCAATTATAGTAAATGATCGACCAGAAAAGCCTATCGGTAACCCTCTTCCCGAGATCAAAATCATAGAAGAGGATTATGTACCAGTAAGACCTGTATTCTCTCACTGATTTTACTGAGGCAATACATTAGATAACCGATGTGAGACAGAACATGACGATAACACCGCTTAATCACCGTAAGAATAACATTTCAACAAAACTCTTCGTTTTGTCCTGTGTTGCAATGTGCTGTTTAGCCCCGAGCTTAGGATATGCCTCATCAGGGTTTTATGACCCGAATTCAGGATCCTCTGCGAATTCTGCTGCTGGTGGATTGGCTGCAACGGAAAAAGAATTTGACGGCGGAAAGATAACGCTCGGTTCAACAGGGCAGACAGTTACTCTATTTAGAAACGAAGGCGGACGCCCTGTTAATATCAAAGGAATTAAACTTTACCCCTCTTCTACTGTATCTGCGGAAATCAGCCTCAACGATTGCTCGGGACAACCTCTTCCCGGTGGCGCAGAATGCCCTATCGTTGTACAGGTTAAGGGCTTACAAACTGGTTCATGGCGTGTTGAAATGCTTATTCAGCATGATGGGCGTTCACAACTGACAACAACAACGCTTAAAGGTGATGTTGCGGCAGGATCTTCTGACAATCAAAATGTTCTTAGCGATGTTGAAGCTATTCCAAACGATATTGATTTTGGAAGCCTTTCTTCTAGCCAACCTTTAATTAAATCCGTGATTTTAAGAAACGTTACAGCCAAGCCCTTGGTGATAAGCTCTGTTACGATTAACACCTCTTCACAATCGGGATATAGACTTGACCATGACTGTAAAGGATTAAACCCAAGCCAAGCATGTCTTGCCACCATAACATGGGCGCCACAGCAAGAGGGTAAAGCAGACGGTATCCTTATTATTCAACATTCTGGCTCTTCAAAAGTCGCAAGCATTCCTATAACAGGTGAATTCACACCTGATAGTACAGAAGCAGCCACAATTTTTCCGAGCGCCGTACCAGGTCGCGGGTTACTTGTTTCCTCTCAAGAGGAAATTGATTTTGAATCTGGGCTTGAAAATGAAGCTTCAATTTCCTTGTCTCTGGTTAATGTTGGAGATGCTGACCTTACACTTAGCAACATAGAACTCTCAGGTACCGATAATGGACTTTCTGTTCTTAGTAAAGGATGTCAGGAAGGCACTGTACTTCGTCCGATTGAAGCTTGTCCGTTGACCCTTCGTTGGGTACCTGTTCGAGAAGGCGCTATTTTTGACGATCTTCAAATTGTACATAGTGGCGCACGCGGTATCCTTGTTGTCCCTATTCGAGGGGATGCAGACCGTGCCATAAGCAAAGATTCCCAAGCCATCGTTGAGCGTAACGGTGTCGTGCGCAATAAATACAGAAAAGCAGATTCTTTATCTGGGTTTACTATTACGTCACACTCGACGAAAAGCGCAATTATTTCTGGACCAGGAGGAAGTCGCATTATTAAGCATGATGTTCCTGTTGTCTTAGGTGGTGTTGAATGGAAAGCTACAATAAAAGCCACAGGAATTGAGTTCAAAAATGGTGCTGACAAAATAAACCTTTTGTTTGACCGTTCTCTCTCCTCTAACACATCAACCACTGGTGATGATGGCGAATAATGAACGATGATACACCCAACAAAGACCGTGCCCAGAAATCAGATCGCCGCAAAATTAATCTTGGTTCCTATAATGGTGTAGATCGCCGTAAAGAACCAGATCGTCGTTTGATCGCGCATGATGGCCGTGAACGTTATCTCGACATGGTGCAAAAGGAACGTAACCTTTTTGTTAACCAAGGGAAATCTATGTCCCTTGAGCAACTTCTTGACCTTGCTGGTGCAACGGCTCCCCATAAAGCCGATGACGAAGAAGGCACAAAATATACAGCGACTGGAGATGCTCTCCGCTCAAACCTTCCTGTTCAATACTGGTTACCACTTAATATTCACCTCATTGGTCTGGCTGATGGAATTCTAAAAGTTGCGCCATTAAGCGAGTTAAACGATAAGCAAAAAAATCTTTTGATTTCTGCCTCTAACCGTAGTGGCTATTACGTTGAAACACTTGAAATAGAAGTTTGGGATCGCCAAGAGCTGTTAAAAACACTTCAGGCTGTGAATGATTTGTCTACGGATCGCTGTGAAAAGACACTGGCTGAATGGCTTGCGGACACCGATAACGGGCTTCTTCTTAATCAATTTGTACGAGATATGCTTGCAGAATCACTGCAAATGCGTGCCTCTGATATTCACCTTGTTCAAGACAATAATCCGGATGCACCAAACTGGATACGCTATCGTATTGATGGGGACATTGTTCCTATGCATTTGCTTCCAAATGATGCAATGGCACGGCTTACAACGCTTTTAAAGCGTGATGCAGGTATGAACTTTGGTGACCGTGTAACACCAAAAGATGGCCGTTTTAGTTTTGTCTGGCAAGGTCGTACGATTGATGTACGTGTGGCTGCGGGTCCACAAGCTCAAGACGGTGAGAAGATTACGATGCGTTTGCTTGATCGCGCAGCGTTACGTGGTTTCAACGAACTCTTTAAGCGCCATGAAGCTGTTGGTGCAACTTTACAGAAACTCCTCTCCCCCGAAATTAAAGGGGGCGGAGGTTTGATTATCCTATCAGGTCCTACAGGGTCTGGTAAAACCACAACTATGTACGCGTGTATCCAAGAAATTGACCGTCGACGTCGTCATGTTTTGACAATTGAAGACCCGATTGAATATGAGCTCCGTTATGCCACGCAATGGCAAGTGCGTCCAGGGATGCCTGGTGGAGAGTTCTCCGATTTGATCCGTGCCTCCATGCGACATGACCCTGATTATATTATCATTGGAGAACTTCGAGATAGCCATACCGTTGAGACCGCACTAAAAGCCGCAGAATCTGGACATACCGTTATTTCTACCGTTCATGCCGACACCGCATTGCAAACCTTTGAGCGTCTGAAATCATTGATGCCAGCAGATCGAGAACGATCCTCTACTTTTACACTTGCGCAACAAGTGAGATGTATTCTTAACCAACGCCTTGTTAAGACATTGTGCCAAGCTTGCGCCCACCGTGAACGTATTGGTGATGTTATGGCAGCAAACGATCTTAAAATTTTTAATATTCCAGAAGAGACAATGATCCGACGACATAATTCTTCTGGGTGTGAACTCTGTAATAGAACTGGGATTGCAGGACGAACACTCTTGCTTGATGCGCTTATGATTGGTCTTGGACCTTCTGAGAGAAACGATGTTTACAAGGCTCTTATGACGAACGTCAATGACCTCGCCAATAAAAAAGGAGTAGAAAGCTATGCCCGACAAGATGGGTTGATTGACCTCGTCATCAGTGGACAAATTGACCCTCTATCCGCCATATCTTACTTGGATCTATAGAGGAATAGGAGCACGTATAATTCATGCAACAATGGATCGTTGAAATAGCATTTGCAACAAGAAATGGAGTCCGCACACAAGAGGAATCCTTCTACCTTCCTACACGCCATGATGTTCGTAATGCTGTTCAAAAAATGGGAGGGCATGTTCTGAGCATCCGCCCCCATGAACGCACACCTTTAGAGCGTATTTTAGCACGCTCTACATGGTGGCAAGTTCAACTTTTACGCGGTATTCAGTTTAGATCAACAGCAACATCACCAGGCGTTGCCTTTTGGAACATGATTGAATCCGAGACAAACCCACGCAGACAAAACATTCTAGCCCCCGCGCGCGAAGCCCTCTCAAGAGGATTAGGCGTTATTGACGCACTTAAATCTCTTAATATTTTTGACCATGGGACTCTCTCTATTCTCTCTGCAAGCGAACGTGCCAACAAATTGGCTGAGGGTATCCCGCACGCCATCCATTCAATCACACAAAAGCGCAAGAACAATCAGGCGATCATGGGAACCATGGCATGGCTTGGTTTTGATGTGTTCACCATTGTGCAATCCCTCTTTTGGGGAAAAGGTATGGTGATTGAGTGGTTTAAAGGAAATGCACCAACGGACCCTGACGAGCTTGAAAAATTTAACAATGTTGTCGGAAATTTAGAATTAACATGGAATGTACTGATTTACTTCGCATTTGCGATGGGTGCTTTTATGGCATGGGCAGTTTTCTCCTTTATCTTGAACAGAGGTAAAACAGATTGGCCGACCGCGCGTATTGTTCGGAAAATTCCGTTAATTGGTGGGTATTTGCGAGATTTAGGGTTCTCTGATTCTATGGCTGCCGCCGCGCGAATGCTTCAAGGGCATGTGCCGATCAGTGATACGCTCGAAGAATCTTCAAACGCAACATCTGTACCTGAAGTTTCCCTATATTGGTCAGATGCCAAGGAAATGCTGTCTCGGGGAATTAGCTTGGGAACAGCACTTGATAAACCACCCCTTACAAAAGCAGAAAGATTAGAGCTTGCGACCTTGTCTGACTTGGATCAGGTTGCTACAATCATGATTGCGATTGCAGAAATGCGGACGCAGTCTTCAAAGACAAAACACAAACTCATCGTTTGGCTCGCTTTTGTTCTGACAGGACTTTACTTAGCACTTGCCTTCGGGAGTGCAATTTATGCGTTAACAGTTATGAATATGAGTATGGATAGTATGATGGGTGGACTTCTGGAAGGTGCAATGTAATGACCACAATTTCAAAACAACAATTAATTACTGATAAATTAAAAGTTCTTATAGCCAAAATTGGGAAAAAACCTTCTCAAGACAAACCTATGCGCGCACCAGAAATGACAGAGACGATAGAAGAAGAGTCCCCTGAGGCACGTCAAACGCGTACACCAAAAGCTGGTATATCTGATTATATTGCGGGTGAGCTCAGTGACTTTAAAGAAGATTTGTCTCCGTTTCTTCCTGTTGAACTTATTGCAGGTGAAGTGCCTTATGTTGTCGGTATGGAAGCTGAAACTGTATGGAACGCCGCATCACAGGCATGCGCAACAGAAAAAGTAAATTTCACTTACTCTGTTGACCTCGCAAACGACAAAATCACCTACCTTGCAACACCTTCGGCTTCGTTGGCATCTGCCCCTGATAGCTGGTGTCCTATTGTTACAGCGCTTCCTGGAAATCCCGACTTTATTGACAAACAAACCGTATATATTTATGAACAAGATGCGAGTGCCGCGGCGCTCAGATGGAGTGAAGAAACAGGTCGTGTACAGCTCTTCATTGGTGCAAGTAGAACCATCCTGCCAAAAGTTCAAAGTATGGACACAAACTTTGTGACAATTGGGCGAGACAATCCATACGTTATTGAGTGGAAAAACAGACAATTAAAAACAGAGAAACTTGCGAGAGGCGTTATACGAACCCTCGTTCTAAGTGGTGTTGCGATCTCGTGTTTGTTGCTTTCTATTCTTCTTTTCTCAAATATTTCTCTTTTCTTTACGCAAAACAGCCTTGATAAAGTAACAAGAGAGACAAAAAAAGCATCAAATACGCTTATCGAAGATTCTTATAAGGCTATGCAGAGTGATATTATCACCCACAATATTCGTGTTCAGCAATTACTGGATGAGCTCTATAAGATTGATGGAACGCTTCTTAAGTACACGATCTCTAAGGGTAAAGTAAGTTGGGAAGCGTTTGTTCCTCCTGCATTTTCGACTACGAAAAACCCAAAGCTTCGAGCAAGCATCGTTGAAGATAAGCCTTCAAAGGATGGGCGGATACGAATTCGGGGTACAAAGTAAGTGATACATGGTAAATTATTTAGGATTTTATTTAAATTTTGTTAATGGGTTATGGTTTATAATTATGTTAATAGCAAGAATGGTATATACGGGAATTGAATTGTGAGCGGACAAGATTTCAACTTTAATCAGCTTGCTAAATATTTAAAACCTGCGGCAAGCGGGGATTTGAACAGGTTTTTAGAATCTGTTCCTGATCATGTCGGAAAAGCAGCTCTTATTGCTGCTGGTATCGCTTGGGCAAGTACCGCGGGACTAGGACTATACACAATGGTCCAAACACAAGAACTTTCAAAACTTCGCCAAGAATTAGCGGAAAAAAGGGCAGTACAACCTTCTATCCCTAAGATTACGAAGAAGAAGGTTAGTAAAGTTGAGCTTGATAAGTTCGTTAAAAATATAGGCTCTGTTTATACTGGGCTTGAATTTCGCGTTAATAAGAATAAGATAACGGTGATTGGAAAATCGTTAAGCGCTTACCCTCAGTTTCGCGAAGCGACAGGACACATTGTAAATATCAAAAGAGGCTGGGTAGCCAATCTTGAAAGTTTATGTGTAGGACGAGAGTGTAAGGGCGATAAATTGGCTGCAGTTATTTCATTAAATACAATCTCAGTCGAATAATAATTAGGGCAATACCAAAAAAGGAGTTTATTATGGGTTACGAACAAAAAAGGACAGAGAGAGGAAACGTACTCTTTCTTATTTTGATCGCAGTGGCGCTTTTTGCAGCGTTATCATATGCGGTAACACAATCAACACGTGGTGGCGGAAACGCAGATGATGAAACGAGCCTTATCAGTAGTGCTGCTTTGACGCAGTATCCTGCGGGATTATCAACAACCCTTTTACGCATGTCGTTTAATGGCGTGAGTGATACAGATTACATGTTCAACCCTCCATCAGATGATACAGCTTGTATTGCAGATGCCAGTGGCGTATCCGCTTGTGTTTTTCTTAGTGATGGTGGCGGCGCGTCATACCAACTCTCATCTTCTGATGTGGTGACTGGCGCAACAGGTGGTACATGGGTCTTTAACGGTGATAATGAAATTAACGATATTGGTTCAACGGCTGCTGTTGCCGATGCGCCGACAATAGCGTCAAGAGAAATTCTTGCTATTCTGCCAAATATCACGAACAGTGTTTGTACAAAAATCAATGAGGAGCTTGGCATTGTTACGAGCCCTATTCCCGTAGAGACTGGCATTGATGTTGGGACAACATACTTGGACGACACAACAAATGGCGATGCTCCAGTAGGAGGAACAATCGGAGAAGACGTCGTTGCTCTTGATGGACAACCGTTTGGTTGCTTCGAACAAGGTGGCTTTAATTACTACTATCACACACTTACTGAAAATTAAGATTGGCTGATAGTTAAGTGAATTAAAAAGGCGGTGTATATCGCCTTTTTTTGTAGGAAGGAGTAAGAGATGGCGATAGGTAAAAAACAATCAGGAAGTGCCTTGGTTTATATTTTGATTGCCATTGCTTTGCTTGCTGCATTGACCGTGAGCTTTATGGAACCTTCAGGGCAACAGGCACAAAGCCAAAGCAGTACACGTGTGGTCTCAGAACTCTATAACCAAGTTTCTACAATCCAATCTGCCATTCAAGAATGTGTCCTTATTTATCCTGCAGAAGATAGTGGACTGACCACCATCGAACAAAAAAACAGCCCTTACCCTATTAATCCACTTGATGAGTATTTTGATAACAATGCCGCTGTTCCAGCTAGCGCAGCGGACAACGCCGTATCAGGTATTCGTTGTTCAGGAAACCCTGGGGGTGCAAACCCAAGTCACGCGACTATTTTCTCTGGAGCATCTGGAAAGTTTATGCCCCCTCCTCCGAGCCTATTTGGGGCGTGGGAATATTATAACGGCGCAGACGGCGTATTCTTCTTTATTGCCACAGATAAAACAGATCCATATTTGGCAACAGCCCTAGATAAGTTGGATAATAAATTTGCTGAATGTGAAGCAGATGTTATTGATGCCACAGCGGGTGTCATTAATCTATCAAGCGATTCTATGCCTAGTGTTCCTCCTGGAGTACGCACGTGTCCTGATGGAAACCGTTGTTTCCGTGTTTGGATGATCCTTAAAACGGGAACTGGTCACGGCGATGCTGGCTCTGGGTGTTAATCAATTTTTATATTGCTCTTCTAAGCTTTTGATGTGGGACTTCACATTCTCAAACTCTTGAATAATATCTGCGAACAAGCGTTCGTCGCTTGTATCACCTTCCGCGTTCTCTTGAATTTCAAACGCTATATCACCCATTCTAACGGCCCCTGCAGAGCGCGCGCTTCCTTTAAGAGAATGCGCCACTTCACGGATTTGTGTGCTGTCCCCCGCCTCAGATGCCGATTGAAGCTGTTCTACAAGTGGCTGTGTCATTTTTACAAACATGGACAGCATCTCGATTGCCATTGCATCAATTGATCCCAGTTGGCGCTCTAATGCATTTAAGTTAATCGGAGTATCTTCCTCCTCGTCTACTGGCGCAGTTTCCATTCCTTCTTCTTGCCTCTCTTGTAACATCCCCCACCGAATAAGCAATCGTTTGAAATGTCCAAGTGTCACAGGCTTTAGCAGACATTCATCAAACCCATACTTCAAATATACTTGTCTATCTGCGACCTGAACATCTGCGGTCAGAACAATCACAGGAAGCCGCGCTTTGCTTTTGGTTTTTTTCTCTGCACCACGGATCGCAGAAATCACACCATATCCATCAAGAGCAGGCATATGAAGATCCGTGATCAGCACCCCGTACTCTTTGTTTTTAAGCGCCTCCAGCGCCTCTACACCATCGTCAACAATATCTGCCTCAATATTCAAAAGACTAAGCTGTCGTCTCAGCAGATCGCGAATACTTGCCGTATCCTCTGCAATCAACAAACGCTTTGGGGCATGTTCTATATCAAACCTTGCCACTTTGTTTGAGGCATCAAGTACCGCCTCACCCAGCCCTTTACGACTGGCAGGCTTGCTCACATAATCAAAACCAAGGGATTGTAGAGAGTTTCTAAGCCCCGCATCATCGCGCGCGGTATACATTAAGCAGCCCATAAAGGGTTTCATCTCTGAAATTTGGCGAATAAGATCAAGCCCCGTCCCATCTGGTAACCCCTGATCAATCACGCCAACATCAAAGGGGCGACGGTTCACCAAATCAAGCGCCTCTTTAACGGTGGCACAGCTTTCAACATATGCCCCCATGGACACCAGTGAGTTTACAATTTCTTTTGCGCCCTGTGGGTGGTCTTCTACAGAGAGCACAGACAACCCCACCAAATCTGGCAAGTCAAAATGAAGGACCTGACCATCAATAACTGAGGTTGGAATTTCAAACCAGAATGTGGACCCATCACCTTCAACGCTTGTTACGCCAATTTCGCCATCCATAAGATCTGTAATTTTTTTACAAATAGAAAGCCCGAGACCTGTACCACCAAACTTTCTTGATGTTGTATTGTCAGCTTGATTAAATGGCTTGAAAAGGCGTGCGCAAGCCGCATCTGTTAGCCCTATCCCTGTGTCTCGTACTTCAAACCGTAAAACGAGAGGAAGCTTTGTTACAACTTTTACAGAGATGAGGATTTCTCCTTTTTCCGTAAACTTTAAGGCATTCCCTACCAAGTTTATGAGAATCTGGCGAAGCCTTTTGGGATCGCCTTTTACAACAAAAGGAACGTCTTTTGCAAAACGATCAACTAGCATTATATCGCGCCCTTTTATTTGGACAGACAACGCCTCAATAACCCCACGTACCAGCGTTCTTAGAGGAACCTCAAAGTCATCCAGTTCCATTTTTCCTGCGTCCATTTTTGAGAACTCCAGAACATCGTCGAGAATTTCTAATAGCGCGCTTGCGGACTCTTTTGCCACCTTCACCATCTCGTTCACACTATCTGATGTCTCCTCAAGCTCGATCAATTCGAGCAAGCCATAAACAGACTGCATTGGCGTACGCATCTCATGACTCATCGTCGCGAGAAAGTTTGCTTTTACATCTTCAATGTTGTGATCTTCTTTTTTAGACATGACAAAGCATGCTAACACGGTTAGAACAGTGTGCGAAGATCATAATCAGAGGAAAAACATATGTCATTTGAAGTTGCTATTATAGGGATTGAAACAGTTCACGGTCAGGAAATTCTTTCTAAACTTAACGATCGAGAATTCCCAATTTCAAAAATCCATGTTGCGTGTGAAGACAAAAACCTTATTAAGACGATTAGCTTTGGGGATAAAACTCTGAAAATGGTGCATGTGGATCAACTTTCTCTGGACAGCATGGACGTGATTTTTTTAACTGGCACAAAACCAATCGCAGCCAAAATTATTGCCAAAGGGGCGAATGCCACGATCATTGACCTGACTGAGAGCGATGGCAAGTTAATGTCCATCCCTGACCTAGGATATTTTCCACCGAAGGGCGCAAAAATTATTGCATCTCCTAGTAGCTCGACCATTCAATTATGTGGTTCAATCCTCCCTATTGAGAAGCTCGGGAAAATTGAAAGTATTACTCTTTCCACATACCACTCAGTATCAGAGATTGGTCGCCCTGCGATGGACGAATTGTTTAACCAAGTACGTACCATTTACATGAACCATGAACCAAAGATGCAAAACTTCCCTAAGCAAATTGCATTTAATGTTATCCCTCAAGTTAGCGCGTTTGAAGATGACCACGGCACAACTGAAGAGCAACACATCATAACAGAATCTACATCTCTTTTAGACTCCGCGCCACAGATTGCTGCAACGTGTGTCTTTGTGCCTACATTTGTAGGACATGCACAATCGGTCACTGTTCAATTTAAGGATGATTTTGCAATCAAAGATATTAAAACGGCATGGCGCGACAACGACAATATTCAAATCATTGATTTGGAATCTGAAATGGAATATGTCACACCCTGTGAAATACACGGAGAACAACAAGTTTTCCTCAGCCGTATTCGTAAGAACACACATCTGGAAAACAGTCTGTCATTTTGGTCTGTCATGGATAACTTACAAAATGGATGTGCCTATAACGCGGTACGCATTGCAGAACATATATTAGATGTTGAAACACCTGCCTAAATCTCTAATATACTTAATGGTATATTTCCTGAAAGGATTTGAATATGAGCACTGACTCTGGCGACCAAAAACATATTTCTCAGCGACCTCTTTCTCCGCATCTGCAAGTTTATAAACTGCCGCTAGCTGCTCTGATATCAATTGGACATCGCGCGACTGGTTTTGCTCTAACATGTGGGACATTGCTATTGCTTTGGCTCTTAATTGCTGCAGCAACTGGTCCAGCGCCGTACAATACCTTTATGGCATTTGCAACATCACCACTTGGACAATTCATGCTTTTTGGGTGGACACTTTCGCTCTATTTTCATCTTACGAATGGAGTGCGTCATTTATTTGGGGACATGGGATACTTACTTAAAATCAAAAGCGCTCATCAATCTGGGTGTCTTATTCTGATTGCAACATTCCTACTCACCGCAGGCACATGGTATTGTGCCTTGTACATATAAGGGAGAGATTATATGACACAACAAGATTTCAGATCAGACCTTGCAAAAGCCAAAAACCTTGGCAGTGCGGGACACGGAAGTGGGCATTGGCTCGCGCAACGCATTACGGCTGTGGTTCTTATTCCACTTATCGTTTGGATCATTTATTCAATTATAAGCATGCTCGGTGCAGATTACGAACAGTTTACAGCGTGGCTCAGCCAACCGATTAATGCAGTCTTGATGATCTTATTTGTGATCGCAAGCTTTTATCATGCAGTACTAGGCTCTCAAGTTATCATTGAGGATTATATCAGCAATGAAGGTTTCCGGGTGTCCAAAATTATTGCCCAAAAATTATTTTTTACTGCAGCAGGCATTGCGTGCGTGTTTTCCATCCTTAAAATTGCTTTAGCTTAGGCGGATATATTTATGAAGAGTACATATGAAATAGTTGACCACGAATATGATGTTATTGTTGTAGGTGGTGGTGGTGCGGGACTTCGCGCAACATTCGGAATGTCTGAAAAAGGTCTAAAAACGGCATGTATTTCAAAGGTATTTCCAACGCGCTCTCACACCGTAGCGGCACAGGGGGGGATTTCAGCATCTCTTGGAAATATGGGTGAAGACGATTGGCGTTTCCACATGTATGACACGATCAAAGGGTCTGATTGGCTTGGTGATCAAGATGCGATTGAATATATGTGTAAAGAAGCACCTGCCGCTGTGCTTGAACTTGAGCATCAAGGCGTACCATTTAGCCGTACGCCTGATGGAAAAATTTACCAACGTGCCTTTGGTGGCATGACCACAAATTACGGAGAAGGCACTGCACAACGTACATGTGCCGCGGCTGACCGTACAGGACATGCGATTTTGCATACTCTGTACCAACAAGCTCTAAAACATAAGGCTGAGTTCTTTATCGAGTATTTTGTGCTTGATCTTATTATGGGCGACGATGGCGAATGCCTTGGTGTTATGGCGTGGAACTTAGATGATGGTAAAATTCATCGCTTCCGTGCGCACCAAACTGTCCTTGCTACAGGTGGATATGGAAGAACATATTTCTCATGTACCTCAGCACACACATGCACAGGGGACGGAAATGCGATGGTTTTACGCGCAGGGCTTCCTCTTCAAGATATGGAATTTATTCAATTC